>CANRLI010000007.1 GCA_947631475.1 uncultured Bacilli bacterium
ATTAAATAATATATTAACTTATTATACTATTTTTTTTATAAAACTTTGGTATAATTATCTAGGTGGTTAAAATGAAAATAATTATTGTAGGTATAGGCAAATTGGGTGAGTATTTAGCAAAGTGCTTAGTCAATGAAGGCAATGAAGTTACACTTATAGATAAGCATTTTAATATTAACCAAACAATTTTAAATAACGAGGATGTTAATTATATTAACGGTAATGGTTTAGATTCAAGTGTTTTAGAGAATGCTGGAATAAAAGATACTGACATATTAATTAGTGTTATGCAAAAAGATGAACAAAATGTAATGTGTACGTTGTTAGCTAAAAAATTAGGAGCAAAACACACAATTGCAAGGATTAGGACGCCTGAATATAGTAATTCTATTAATATTTTAAAGGAAGAGTTAGGCCTTTCAATGTCTATAAATCCAGAGTTAATGACAGCTAGACATATAGCGAGAATTCTAAATATTCCAAGTGCTATAAATGTTTCGACTTTTTTTAAGGGACGTATGGAAATGATTTCTTTAATTGTCAAAGAAAAAAGTAAAATAGCTGGTATGTCGATAAATAATTTTGCAAAAAAAATCACTAGTAGTATTCTTGTTTGTGCTATTGAACGTAAAAATGAAACCATTATCCCTAGTGGTAATACTAAAATTCAGGTGGGAGATAAATTACATATTACAGGAACCCCTAAAGATATTAGAGAATTGTTAAAGTATTCTAAATTAGTGGCAGAAAAAACTAAAACGGTTATAATAAGTGGGGGATCTAGTACAGCTATTTATTTAACTAAACTCTTATTAGAAATGGGTATGACAGTTAAAATTATTGAAATTGATAAAGAAAAATGTGAATTATTAAGTGAACTATTACCTAATGCCTTAATTATAAATGGCGATGTTTCTGATCAAAATTTATTATATGAAGAAGGAATTGAAGAGTGTGATGCTTTTATTGCTTTAACGAGTATCGATGAAGAAAATATAGTATATTCTATCTTTGCTTCAAGGTTAAAAGTTCCTAAAATAATTACTAAAATTAACCATATTGATTTAAATGGTGTTATTGAACAAGCTAATATTAATACGGTAGTTACGCCTCATAAAATAGCATCTAATCAAATAGTTAGGTATGTAAAAGCTATGGAAAATAGTGAGCAAAGTAGTTCAGAATCTATTTATAAATTTAATAATGAAAATTTTGAAATACTAGAGTTTAAAATAAAAAATGATTTTAAGAAATTAAATGCCAAACTTAAAGATTTAAAATTAAAAGACGGTATATTGATTATAGCTATTTTACGTGGTAAACAAGTAATATATCCTAAAGGAAATGATGAAATTAAATATCGTGATACAGTTTTGATAATAAATAGTAGTAAAGATATCAAGGATATTAACGATATTTTGGAGAGTTAGTTATGCAAGATAAGATGGTTTTTAAGTATGTAGGTAAAGTTTTTATTGTTTTTTCGCTTTTGTTACTTTTACCGCTTCTGATTGCTTTAATTTATAAAGAATCAGTAAAAGGATTTATTATTCCTTTAGTAGTTAGTATGTCGATAGGTCTTTTATTACAATTTATAAAATCAGATAATAAAACTTTATATGCTAAAGATGGTTTTATTATTGTGGCTTTAAGTTGGATTGGCATTAGTTTAATTAGTGCTATCCCGTTTGTTGTTATGCAGCATATTCCATTTATTGATGCTCTTTTTGAAGCTGTTTCGGGATTAACAACGACAGGGGCGACTATTTTTGGCGAAGTTGAAAACTTAAATAAAAGTATTCTTTTTTGGCGAAGTTTTACTCATTTTTTAGGAGGAATGGGTGTTTTAACATTTGTTATGGCTATCATTCCATTATCTCATAATACTAAATCAATGCATGTATTAAAAGCCGAAATGCCAGGGCCTAGTGTTTCCAAACTAGTACCTAGTTTAAAGAAAACATTGTTTTATTTGTATTTTATTTATTTGGCATTAACCTTCTTGGAAATAATTTTCCTTATGATAGGTAATTTAGATTTATTTAATAGTATTTTAACAGCTTTTTCAACAGCGGGAACTGGTGGATTTGCTTCTTTTAATAGTAGTTTAGCTAATTATAGTCTTTTTAATAAGTATGTAGTAGCTATATTTATGCTTTTATTTGGTGTTAATTTTAATGTGTATTTTTTGATTTTGATGAAAGAGTTTAAGTCCTCAATAAAAAGTGAAGAACTAAGATTATACTTTATCATTTTTATAACGGCAGTTTTAATAATTTTCTTAAATAGTTATCATTTATTTAAAAATGTATTTGAAGCATTTACAAGTATTTTCTTTCATACAAGTTCAATTTTAACAAGTACAGGTTTTTCAATAGGAGATATTAATATTTTTCCAACAACTAGTCGGATAGTGTTAATGCTTTTAATGTTAATTAGTGCTTGTGCAGGAAGTACATGTGGTGGTTTTAAAATATCAAGATTAATTATTATTTTTAAAGTAATAAAAAGAGATTTTTTAAAAGTTGTTCATCCTAATAGTGTTCGTACTATAACCTTTGAAGGTAAAAAAGTTGATGAAGATACAATAAAAAATACTAGTACATTTATGTTTTTGTATATTTTATTTATTATTATAATTATGTTTATTGTTAGTTTTGATGGATATTCATTTGAAATAACAATAAATGCTGTTATTTCTACTTTTGCCAATGTTGGTTTATGTTTTAATATAAGTGATTTTTCTATTTTTAGTTCATTATCAAAAATTGTTTTATGTTGTGGTATGTTATTGGGTCGTTTGGAAATATTTCCTTTAATTGCTTTATTTACAAGTTTAAAATTTAGGAAGTAACTAAGTTAGTTAAAAGTTGGAGGATTGAAAAAAGCGTATATTATTTGTATAATATTATTTATTGCATATATATTATTATAAGTAAAAGAAAAGAGGCTTATTATGCTTGAATTAAAAAAAATTACTAAAATTTATGAAGTAGCTGGTAATAAACAAAAAGCTTTAGATAAAATAGATATTAGTTTTAGAAAAAATGAATTTGTTTCTATTTTAGGTCAAAGTGGAAGTGGTAAAACAACCCTTTTAAATATTGTTGGGGGACTTGATGAATATACATCAGGTAATTTAGTTATTAATGGCATTTCAACTAAAGATTTTTCTGATCGTGATTGGGATACTTATCGTAATCATCGTGTCGGGTTTGTATTTCAAAGTTATAATTTAATTCCCCATCAAACGGCTTTACAAAATGTTGAATTGGCATTAACTTTATCAGGAGTTGGGAAAGAAGAACGTCGTAAAAGAAGTATTGCTGTTTTAAAAAAAGTAGGTCTTGAAAAGCAAATGCATAAAAAACCTAATCAAATGTCGGGTGGACAAATGCAAAGAATTGCTATTGCCCGTGCTTTAGTTAATGATCCTGATATTTTACTTGCTGATGAACCAACAGGAGCTTTAGATTCAGAAACAAGCTTGCAAGTATTAGATTTATTAAAAGAAATAGCTAAAGACAAATTAGTTATTATGGTTACCCATAATCCTGAATTGGCTATTAATTATTCAACACGAATTGTTAAATTATTAGATGGTAAAATAATTGATGATACAAATCCTTTTGATGGACTAGAAGAAACTGAAGATGAAGTTGCTAAAAAGGTAAAGAAAACCCAAATGGGTTTTAAAACAGCTTTATCTTTGAGTTTTAATAATTTATTGACTAAAAAGGGTCGTACTATTTTAACGGCATTTGCGGGATCAATCGGCATAATTGGTATAGCATTAATTTTATCTTTATCTCATGGTATCCAAAAATATATTGATAAAACAGAAGAGGAAACGTTAAGTTCGTATCCTTTAACTATTCAAAAAGAATCAGTTAATATGTCAACGCTGATTATGAGTATGACGGGAAATCAAGAACCAGTTAACTATGATGATGATAAAATTCACTCTTTGAATATAATGGGAGATATTTTTACAACTCTTAATCAAGAAGTTGAAACAAATGATTTAAAGTCTTTTAAAAAATTCTTAGAAAGTGATGAAACTAATATTAATGATTATGCTTTATCTATTCAGTATTCTTATAATGTAACTTTAAATTTATATAAAAATGATTTAGATAAAATAGTTCAAGTTAATCCAACTAAAGTTTTTGATTCATTGGGTATGGGAACTTCAGGAATGTCTAGTGTTTATAGTGGATATATGTCAAATTATGATGTATTTTATGAAATGATAGATAATGATGAATTATTAAAACAACAATATGATTTGGTAGATGGACGTTGGCCAGAAAAATATAATGAAGTTGTACTACAGGTCGATGAGCATAATCAAATTTCTGATTATACTTTGTATAGCTTAGGTATTTTAGATCAAGACTATTTAAAGGAACAATTTGTTAATATGACAACTGGTAAGAAAGTTTCTTTTGAACAAACTTCTTATACGACCGAAGAATTATTAAATTTATCTTATAAATTAGTTTTAAATACTGATTATTATGAAAAAGCCAATGGTATTTGGATTAATAAAGCTAGTGATACAAATTATATGAAAAAGATTCTAAGTGAGGCAGAGGATATTAAGATTGTTGGAATTATTAAACCTAATGAAGAAGCTATTACGGGAACTGAATCACCAGGTTTAATTGGTTATAAGCATGAATTAATGGAACATTTAATTGCAAAGATTAATGAAGAGGAAATTGTAAAAGAACAATTAGCTAAACCAGAAATAAATGTGTTTACAGGTCGTGAATTTACAACTAATAATTCTTTTGATATTAATAATTTGACACCTGAACAAATGCAATATATTAAAAAGTTATCACAAGATGAATTAGCTACATATATGCAAACTTTTTCAGAAAATATGACTTCTAGTTATGAAGAAAATCTAAGTAAGTTAGGAATAGCCAATTTAGATGAACCTGATGCAATTTCTATATATCCTAGAAATTTTGATGCGAAAGAAGAAATTACTAAGATAATCGATAATTATAATGAAGATAAGGATGAAAGCAATCAAATAACGTATACTGATGTAGTTGGAATCATGATGAGTTCAGTATCATCAATTGTTAATGTAATTAGTAGTGTTTTAATTGCTTTTGTCGCTATTAGTTTAGTGGTTTCATCAATTATGATAGCAATTATTACTTATATTTCAGTAATTGAAAGAACAAAAGAAATAGGTATATTAAGAGCAATTGGAGCTTCTAAGAAAGATATTTCACGAGTATTTAATGCAGAAACATTAATTGAAGGATTAGTTGCTGGAGTATTTGGGATTGGCGTAACCGTTATTTTAAATTTTCCAATTAATTTTATAATAAAGAAAATAGTTAATATTAGTAATATAGCAGTTTTACCTTTAAATGGAGCAATTATATTAATTATTATCAGTGTTACATTAACGGTGTTAGCTGGCTTTATTCCTGCTAAAATAGCATCTAAAAAAGATCCAGTTGTGGCATTACGTACGGAATAGAATATATAGTTTTATATTCTATTTTTTTTGAATAATTTAAGAAAAAATGTCTATACTAAAAATATGGATTGCTATTAATTTATAAAAATTATATAATAAAGATAGTAGAAAGTAGTGAATTCTATGGAAAGAAAGTATATTTATATAATTGTAGTACTGCTATCTGTAACATTGGTTGTATCAAACTATTATATTAATAGGAGTTTAGATAATGTTGAAAATCAAAGTATTAGGGTAGATACATCTAATAGTTTAGGTATAGATGATGACTTGCTAGGCGATACTTATAATGCAGTTATGGCGGTTGCACCTTTTACGATTAGTAATATTCAAAATGATGAAAAAGAAGAAGTATATACTTATAACATAAGAATTAATGATGCTCAAGGTACATATCTTTATAATAAAAATGGGGAAGAAGGGTATATTGTTTTTTCAGCTAGAGGTGAGACGTCACTGCAATTAAAAAGTAATCAAACAATTACTATATATGATGTTCCAAATGATAGTTATTATACGGTAAGTCAAAGTTTAAATAAAGATTATAAAACTTATATTAACAATAAAGAAACAAATAGTGTTGAGGGGATTGTTTCAAGTGAAAATAACGTTAATTTTATAAATAATGCTCTTAATGTTACGGAAATGCCAAGTGAGGAACCAACGGAGACGAAACCACCTGCAGCCAACCCTTCAACAGCTGATATTATTTATATCTGTTTAAGCTTTTTAGGCTTGTCAGTTTTAGTAATTATATGGGCGATGTTTGTTAAAGTAAAAAGATTCAAATAATTTTGATATCTTTTTTTTGGTAGAAATTTACTTTGTATATGTTGATATTTTTAGTATAATAGTAACTTAAAGAGGAATTATTATGAAAAAACAATTACATATTTTAGAAGGCTTAATGATTATTGTAGTAATAATAATTTTTGGCTTATTATCTATTAAGTTTATCTATCATATAAGACATGAACAATTGGATACGACATATATGTGGAATATTAATTATTCTAATTTAAAAGTTACTGAAGGTAGTAAAGATGGGCAGATTTCGTTAAATGATAACGAGATTGCTTTGGAAGTAGAATTAAATAACGAAAATGAATTTTATGAATTTACATTTGATATAACAAATGATGGAGTCTTAGATGCTAAAATTGACGAATTAAAATTAGATATTGATAATGATAAAGATATTTTGAAGTATTCATTAACATATGATAATGATTTACAAATATCTAAAGATGATATTTTAGCTGCTAAAGATAAAAGAACCGTTAAAGTTAAAATATATTATCCTCTTCAAAGTAGTAAAATATATGAAGCTTTAAAGTTAAAATTATCACTTAATATTAACTATACAGCTATTTTATAATTTTAATGAAATTTAAAGCATTAAAATGGTTTTTAATGCTTTTTTTTATACTTAAAATATTGGTTGACTTAAGATAAGATAAATTTTAACATATTAAAGGGGAATTTATGAATAAAAAATTTTATATAATCTTTATAGTAATATTACTTAGTTTAGTTAAAAAAGATACTATTAGTTTTAAAGAAAATAATATGATTGTTGAAAAGACACCAACAATACAAACTATTACTAATATAAAGGATTTATATCCGAACATTGATATAGTAGGAATTATTAATATTCCGAATACTAATATTAATGAACCAATTGTGCAAGGCCAAGATAATGAATATTATTTGAATCATGATATTTTTAAACAAAGAAACTTTAAAGGAGCTATCTTTTTAGACTATCGTACTAAGATTAATGAAAGTAAAAAAATAATAATTTATGGCCATAATGCACAAAGTTATAATCCACCTTTTAAAGAATTAGAAAAATATTATGATGAAGATTTTGCTAAACGAAATAGAATAATTAAAATTTTAACAGTTGACGGAGAGAAAACCTATACTATTTTTGCAATTTTTATTGCCACTAGTGATTTTACATATATTAATCTTAATTATTCTGAGCAAGAATGGTTAGATCATCTTAATTATTTGAAAAAATTGTCTTTTTATGATTTTGAAATTAATTTATCTTCTATGGACAATATTCTTATTTTACAAACTTGTTCTTTTCATCGTGATTATCGTAAATTTACTAATAAATATTTAATAATTGTTGCTAAAGAGGAAAAATTAAGCTGATTATTTAAATAAGTCATTATCATAAATATTTATGATATAATTAATAATATGTGGAGGAATAAGTATGGAAACGAAAATTTTAAGAAATATTAGTTATGGTGTATATATCGTAAGTAGTAATGATAAAGGAATAGATGCAGGTTGTATTATTAATACTTTAACACAAATAACTAGTGAAGGTCCTTTAATATCAATTAGTTTAAATAAAGAAAATTATACTAATGAAGTCATAAAAAAAGCGCAGAAGTTTGCTGTAGCTATTATAAACGAAGAAATAAATCCGAACATAATATCAACTTTTGGGTTTACTTCATCAAAGGAGATTGATAAGTTTAAAGACTATTCTTATGAAATAGTTGATAATATTAAGATAATTAATGAAGGAACATGTGGTTATTTACTTTGTGAAGTAGTAAATATTGTGGATGTTAAAACACATGATGTTATTATTGCGCGAGTTATTGATACTAAAAAATATAATGATAAGAAGGAGATGACTTATCGTTATTATCATGAAGTAATAAAAGGTCGAGCACCACAAAAAGCACCAACTTATGAGCCAAATACAAATGAAGAAAAGAATAGTAGTGGTAAATACAAATATGTTTGTGATTTATGTGGTTATACAATAGAAACGGATGAAGAATTACCTGATGATTATGTTTGTCCATTGTGCGGGGCTTCACGCTCTCATTTTATAAAAGAATAAAGAGAGGGTAAAAATGATCGATAATATTGATATAAATACACAAAGTAGTATTAAAATAAAGAGTAATAAAATAATATATTTTGATCCATTTAAAATAAATAGTAAGACGAGTGATGCTGATATTATTTTTATTACACATGATCATTATGATCATTTTGATATTACATCTATTAATAATATTAAAAATGAAAAAACAATTTTAGTTATTCCTAAAAGTATTAAATCAAAAATAAGGGACTTAGACTTTGAAGAAGAGAAAATCATAGAGGTTATTCCCAATGAAAGTTATACCATTTTAGGGTATGACGTTGAAACAATACCTAGTTATAATATAGATAAACCTTTTCATCCACAAGAAAATAAATATGTCGGTTATATTATAAATATTGATGGGAAAAGGATCTATGTCGCAGGAGATACCGATGTAACCAAGGAAGCTGAATGTGTAAAATGTGATATTGCCTTAATACCCATAGGTGGAAAATTTACTTGTAATTATTTGCAGGTGGCACAGTTAATCAATAAAATTAAACCAGAGATAGTGATTCCTATTCATTATGGAAGTATTGTAGGTTCTTTAAATGATGGTGAGGAATTTAAAAAGTTAATAGCTGCTCCTATTAATTGTGTTTTAAAAATAAAGTAGGGCAAAGATGAAAGTTTCTAAGTAATATCGATAAAAGATAAACTTTATTTCTTTTATTAATAATATTGTGATTATGATATAAAATAAGATAAGATAAGAAAGAAGGCTTAATATGCCATATAATAATGGGCAACTACCTAATATTAAAACTATTTTATTAAATTTAGTTGATGAGTTAAATCGCTTTTTACTAATATTATGGGTTGTTTTTTTACTAATTAGTTTGCTTACTCATAATTTTGTTTGTGATTTTATACCATTTTTAATAATAGCTTTAGTGGTTTTTCGACAATTGTCTAAAAATAAAAAAGCGCGATATCAAGAAAATCAGTTGTATATAAAAATAAAGAAAAAATTAGGTAAGCCATTTAGCAATATAAAAAGAAATTTTAAAGATCGTCATTTTTGGGTATACCGAAAATGTCATAAATGTCATACAATATTAAAATTGCCATTACCTAATAAACGTGGTATAAATCATGCTAAATGTCCTAATTGTGGGAAAAGGATTACTTTATTTACTTTAAGAAAAGTTAAAGTTGAAGTTATTAAAAAAAATAAATAAGATGGTGATATATGTAAAAATATATTGCTTTTTATTTGGGGTTAGAGAAAAAAATTTAGAATTTATTTTCTTATTTTGAATATTGATGATATAATGAATTTGTATGATGTTGAGGTAGGGTGAAGTAATGAAAAAGTTAGTAGAAAAAGATAATTTAAGATTGATGGTTTTTGAAAGTGCTAAAGATTTAGGGGAAAAGGTAAATGATCATTTGTTGGAATTATATAATTTGGATAAAGAAAAGTATACTTTTATAGTACCAATAAATGAACTATTTTTTGATGATGGTCATTTAAAGGTTGAAATTAATGAAACGATAAGAGGTAAAGATTTATTTCTGGTAACGGATATTGGTAATTATTCTATTGAATATAAAATGCGTGGCCTTATTAATCATACGACTCCTAATGATTTAATGATGCAACTTAAAGATGGCATAGGTGCTTGTAATCGTCATGCTAAGAATATAAATGTTATAATGCCTTTATTATATGCTGGAAGACAGCATCGTCGAAATACGCGTGAAAATCTAATGTGTGGAATGATGTTACATGAATTAGATATGATGCATGGTGTTAAAAGCTTTATTACTTTTGATGCACATGATCAAGGAGTAGAACATGCAATTCATAATATGGAATTTGATAATTTTTTTGTTACGAATACTATATTGGAATCTTTTATAAAAGACTCATCTAAAAGTAATTTATCGAAAATAGTTTTTGTGGCACCTGATAATGGTGCTACAGGAAGACGTAATGTCTATTTAAATAGTTTTAATTATGATCATATTCATCGTGAGGCAGGGAGCTTTGTTAAACAAAGAGATTATAATAATTTAGTTGATGGAAAATATCCAGTTATATCACATGATTATTCGGGTAATCCAAAATTAGATGGCTTTACAGCTATTGTTAGTGACGATATGATTTCAAGTGGCGGTAGTATGTTTGATGTTATAGATGAACTTAAAAAACGTAATGTAAAAAAAGTTTATCTTATGACTACATATGCTTTATTTACTAAGGGAATTGACAAATTTGATAAATATTACAAAGAAGGAAAGTTTGACGGCTTATATACAACAAATTTGTCATATATTCCTGAAGAATATAAAAAACATGAATGGTTACATGTTTGTGATTGTTCGCAAGAAATTGCTAATATAATTTATGCGATTCATAATGATGATTCAATTTCAGATATTTTACGTGATAAATCAAAACCTATAAAAATGTTAGAAGAAAAATTTAAGGGAAATTCTGAGTAGGATTTCTTTTTTTTTGTTAAAAATTGCCAACAAAAATAAACGAACAAATGTTTACAATAAATAATTTATTAGATATAATGGTATTGGTGATTTTTATGAACATGCAAGAGAAATTAACTATTTTAGCCGATAGTGCTAAATATGATGCTTCGTGTTCGTCAAGTGGTTCGGCCCTTAAGCGGCATGGGGACATTGGGAATACAGCTTACAGTGGTATTTGTCATTCTTTTGCTAGTGATGGCAGATGTATATCGCTTTTAAAGATATTAATGACAAATTGTTGTATTTTTGATTGTAAGTATTGTTTAAATAGAAAGAGTAATAATATTAAAAGAGCTCTTTTTACACCAGAAGAAATATGTGAAATTACTATAAATTTTTATCGACGTAATTATATAGAGGGTTTATTTTTAAGCTCGGGGATAATTAAAAGTCCTGATTATACTATGAATTTAATGATTGAAACTATTTCTTTGCTCCGCCATAAATATAAATTTGGTGGTTATATTCATGCCAAAGCTATTCCAGGAGCATCGACGTATTTGCTTAATAAATTGGGAAATCTGGTTGATCGTTTAAGTGCTAATATTGAATTGCCAACAGAAAATGGACTAAAATTATTAGCACCAAACAAAGATACAAATAAAATAACAAAGATAATGGAATACATTAAGGAGAATAAAAGTCAGACTTTTGTTCCGGCGGGGCAGAGTACGCAAATGATTATTGGAGCTACTAAAGAAACAGATTATGAAATTATGAAACGAAGTAGTGAAATGTATCATAATTATTCTTTAAAAAGAGTTTTTTATTCGGCTTATATTCCAGTAAATAAAGATAATTTGTTACCAAGCTTAAATTTACCACCTTTAAAAAGAGAAAATCGTCTTTATCAAGCGGATTGGTTAATGCGTTTTTATCATTTTAAAGTGAATGATCTTTTAAATGCAGATAATCCTAATTTTAATTTATTATTAGATCCAAAAGCTGATTGGGCACTAAGACATTTAGAAGAATTTCCTAAGGAAATTAATACCTGTAGCTATAATGATTTACTTAAAATACCAGGTATTGGCGTTACTAGTGCCAAAAGAATTATATCTTCAAGGAAATATTTTAAAATAAGCTTTAATGATTTACAAAAAATGGGCATAGTGTTAAAAAGAGCAAAATATTTTATAGTATGTGATGGGAAATACTTTGTTAATAATTTATGTTTTAATAGGAGTTTTATTGAAAGTAATTTAGTTTTAGAAGATAATCTATTAACTAGTTTAAAAGGGGAACAACTAAGTTTATTCTAATGAACGAAAAATATATTTATATATATAATAATTCTTTTCTTAGTTTATTAAACTTAATTCAAACTCTTTTTAAAAATAAAATTGTTCCTCAAAATATTAAACCTCAAGATTATAGTCCATCTTTATTTGATAAAATAGTTAATTTAGATATAAAGGAAGATGAACAAGTTATTGAAGATATTATAAATTATTTATCTTCTAATATCTTAAATACCTTATATTATGTTTATCTTTCTAGTAATGAGCATAAAGAATTAATTATCTATTATTTTTGGGGACATAGTTTAAAATATAAAAATAAAATATTTTATATGCGCAATCTTAAAAGTGTTAATGCAGCTCTTAAGATATCGAAATATGTAAGTCGTGAAAATCATCGTTTAAAAGGTTTTTTACGATTTAAAGAATTAAGCAATAGGATTTTGTATGCTGAAATAGCTCCTGAAAATAATATTATTTTTTTATTATCTAAACATTTTAGAAAACGTTTAAATAATGAGTATTGGATGATTAAGGATGTTAAGCGCAATATTTATTGTTTATATGATAAAAAAGATTGTTTTTTTGTTGATGGTCAAAATTTTGAAATAGGTCCAAAACAATGGAGTATGGACGAAAATAATATACAAAGTTTATGGAAAACATTTTATAAAACGATTGGTATTAGCCAGCGAAAAAATAAACGTTGTCAGATGAATTTTATGCCTAAGAAGTATTGGAAATATATTATAGAAATGAGTGAAGATGATGAAGAAAGTTATAACTAATCAAGATTTACAAGAGAAAATTAAAGAAGCAATTACTTTACTGTGTGGAACAGTTAAAACGACTTTAGGACCAGAAGGAAGTAATGTTATTATTGATCATAGCGCATTTTTGCCGTTTATAACTAACGATGGAGCGACGATTGCTCGAAATATTTCTAGTGAAGATGAGATAGTAGATACTATTTTACAATTAGCTAAAGAGTCTTCAATTAATACTGATAATAAAGTGGGTGATGGGACAACTACAACTTTAGTACTATTAGAAAGTTTATATAATAGTAGTTTAGAGTTAATTAATAAAGGTATAAATCCCATTATTTTAAAAAAAGAGTTAGATAAAATTTTACCTGAAATTGTTGAAGAAATAGAAAAAAATAGTCATCTTCCTTCTAATAAAGAACAATTATATATGGCAACAATATCTGCTAATGATAAAAAAATAGGTGAAAATATTTATAATACTTTTCATAAAGTTAAAGTAAAAGATGCGATTAAAATAACGGAAACAAGTCTAAATCAAACAGAAATAATTTATAAAAAAGGTTATGTAATTGAGTCAATAGTAGCTTCACCATATTTTTTTCAAAATAGTGGGGAAATTGTTTTACAGGGAGCCAATGTTATGATTGTTGGTTCTGTAATTAATTGCTTAGAAGATATAGCAGATATTATTGATGAAATATTAATAACTAAGAAAGAATTATTTATTTTAGCTGAAGATTATAATGAATATTTTGTTAATGAAGTTATTTCATTAAACAAAGAAGAAAAGGTAAAAATTATTCTTCTTAAAATACCAAGTTATGGAAAAGAACGATTAAATATATTAAATGATTTAGCTAAAATAACGAAAGCTAAAATAATAGATAATATAAGTAAATATACAAGGACTTCAATTGGCTATGCAGATAATATAATAGTAAATAAAGATGAAACAATTTTTTCTTTTGTTTTAGATAAAGAATTAGAAAAAATGGTTAAAGAAATAAAAAATAATTTGCAAACAAAAGATGATTATGAGATGAATCAAGATTTGAAAAGATTGGCGATGTTAGAAAACGGTTTAGCCGAAATTAAAATTGGTGCTCCTTCGACTACAGAATGCCGTGAAATTTGTATGCGTTATAATGATGCTTTATGTGCAATAAGTCATGCCGCAAAAGGTGTCTTACCTGGTAGTGGAGTCATTTTATTTAAAATAGCCGATTCGTTACCAGAAAATATGTTTTATCGAGTTTATAAAGAAGCTCTTAGAGAACCATTTAAAACCATTATGGCTAATGCTGGTTTAAATTATATAGAAATGATTGATGAGATAAAAAGAAACCAATATACTAAAATATATAATATTAATTTAGCTAAATATGAAGATATAGCTCAAACGACGGTATTAGATTCAAAAGAAGTAGTTGTTAATTCTTTAATTAATGCCGTTTCGACAGCTACGATGCTTTTGACAACAACAAGTTTAGTTGTAAATGAATATCAAAATAATTTAGATAAAGTAAGTAATTTTCAAGAATTATAAAAAGATTGCAATTAAGAAATGAGTTTTAATCGCAATCTTTTAATTTAATATATAAATACCAATGGTTAGGTATGTGGCAAATAAAATCCAAAGTAAGTAAGGAAGATTAAGCCAGGCGGCTATTTTGTTTTTCTTTTTAAATAAGGAAATCATATAGATGACTAAAATATCTAATAGAATAATCCAGATAACGGAAATAAAACGCCATTTTAATAAAAAGAAAATAATTGACCAAAGTAAATTAACAATTAATTGACCGTAATATATTAATTTATCATCACTATCGGCGAGGTCATGTCTTTTTAAAATAAAATAAGAAATACCCATTAATAAGTAAATAATTGACCAAGCAATGGGAAAAGCTAATTTGGGTGGAGCAAGTGGAGGTTTAATTAATTCAACGTAGTCAATACTATCAGAAATTAAAAAGCCAACTATAGAACCTAATATAAGAGGAAAAAATAGATAAAAACCATTTTTTAAGATTTTTTTCATTAACAATACCCTTTCTAATATAATTTTATGTAATATTTTAAATTTTATACGTATGCTTCTAAGAAATGTTATAATAAAAAAGGAGGAATAAGTATGATAGAAAATAAAGTTGCAATAATTACGGGAGGAACAAGAGGTATCGGTTTTGAAACGGTACGTAAATTTTTACAAAATGGGGCTAAAGTAGTTTTACTGGGATCAAAAGCTGCAAGTGTAGAACGGGCTTTGCGTGAACTAAAAAAAGAAAATAGTAGTTATGAAGTAGTGGGATATTATCCAGATTTAACTAATGAAGATGAAGTAAGTAAAGTTTTTGCTGAAGTAAAGCAAAAGTATGGTCATATTGATATTTTAGTAAATAATGCTGGTATGTCTTCTAAAACCGCTCTTTTAGATTTTACATTAGAAGAATATGATAAAATAGTGGATTTAAATTTAAAAGGTGTCTTTGTTTGTACAAAAGTTGTAACTCCATATTTAAAAGAAAGTAAAGGGGTTATTTTAAATACTAGTTCAATGGTTAGTATATATGGTCAGCCATCAGGGGTTATGTATCCAGCAACTAAGTTTGCCGTTAATGGTTTAACTAAATCACTGGCTCGTGAATTAGCACCATTTGGAATAAGAGTAAATGCTGTAGCACCTGGCATTATTGAAACAGATATGGTAAAAAATTTACCTGAAGAGATAATTGAACCATTAATTAAAACAATTCCTTTAGGCCGCATTGGTAAGCCAGAAGATATTGCTAATGCTTTCTTGTTTTTAGCAAGTGATATGGCAAGTTATATTACGGGAATTATTTTACAGGTTGATGGGGCAGCTCATAATTAAATTTGGTCGAAAATCAATTTTAGGCAATAAAAAAGATAATTGCTACTTAAAAGAAGATGGTTAAAGTAGGCAGACAATAAATGTTTTCTTTTCATCTCTCTTCATTGACTTTAACTATAAAAATGTTATAATATTAGCGATGATATCAATTAAAATGTATCATGGAAATATAAAAGGAAAGAGGATTTAATATGGAATTAAAAGGATCAAAAACAGAACAAAATTTAATGGCAGCTTTTGCTGGTGAATCTCAAGCTAGAAATAAATATACATATTTTGCTTCTAAAGCTAAAAAAGATGGTTATGAACAAATTGCAGCTATTTTTGAAGAAACTGCTAATAATGAAAAAGAACATGCTAAAATGTGGTTTAAAGAATTAAATGGGGGAGAAATTCCTTCAACAGAAGCCAATTTATTAGCAGCTGCTGAAGGTGAAAACTATGAATGGACAGATATGTATGATGAATTTGCCAAGGTAGCTGATGAAGAAGGTTTTAAAGCTATTGCAGCTAAATTTAGAGCTGTAGCTGCTATCGAAAAAACTCATGAAGAAAGATATAGAAAATTACTTAAAAATATTGAAGATAAAGTAGTATTCTCTAAGGATGAAGATGCTATTTGGGTATGCCGTAATTGTGGTCATGTTGTAATTGGTAAACAAGCACCAGCTGTATGTCCAGTATGTGCTCATCCACAAAGCTATTTTGAATTAAAGAGTGAAAATTACTAAGAAGAAAAGTGATAGCTTTTCTTTTTTTATAATAAAATAATCTTAACATTTTATAAAGCAGGTGAAACAAATGTATAAAAACAAACGAGTAGCTGGGCTTATTTTGGTGGCAGGTAATAGTACTAGATTTGCTAAGGATAGAAATAAAAATTTTGAGTTAGTAAATGGGACACCAATCATTAATTATAGTTTATTAAAATTTATTAATAATGAGTATATTGATGAAATAATTATTGTAGGTAAAA
This sequence comes from uncultured Bacilli bacterium, assembly GCA_947631475.1. Taxonomy (GTDB): domain Bacteria; phylum Bacillota_I; class Bacilli_A; order RF39; family UBA660; genus Coprovivens. The sequence goes on from CANRLI010000007.1 coordinate 16,773, forward strand.
AAGAGGAACAAGAAATAATAAAAAAGATAATTTCACCTTTAAATTCAATCAAAAAAATTAAATTGGTTATTGGGGGCAACACTAGACAAGAATCGGTATATAATGGATTAAATAATATTAGCTGTGATATTGTTATTATCCAAGATGGAGCTAGACCAGGTATTAAAGATGTTTACTTGAACAATTGTCTTGCCCAAATGGATAATTATGTCGGAGTGAGTATCGGTGTAAGAACTAAAGATACAGTTAAAATAGTTGATAAGAATGGTCTAGTCTTACAAACCACTGATCGAGATTATACTTGGCTTATGCAAACACCACAATGTTTTGATTATAAAATATTAAAAGAACTGCATAATAAATATCGTAATGATTTAGTAACGGATGATTGTATGTTACTTGAAAAAGCGGGATATCCAGTTAAAATTATTGAAGGGGATGATACTAATCTTAAAGTTACTACTTATGCAGATTTAAAGATAATGAATGTTTTATTAAAATAATAAATGGTTTTAGTTTGTTTAAAAATTTGATAAAATAGTAAAGTAATATTGAGAAAGGTGGAATAAGAATGAGAATATTGGTTACAGGAGGGTGCGGATATATTGGCAGTCATACTGTTTGTGAATTATTAGAAAACAATTATGAAGTAGTGATTATTGATAATTTGTGTAATTCTCAAAGAGATGTAATAGACAAAATAAAAACTATTACTGGTAAAGAAGCTAAATTTTATGAAAATGATGTTTGTGATAAAGAGGCTTTAGAAAAAATATTTAGCGAAAATCAAATCGATGCAGTTATTCATTTTGCGGGTTTAAAAGCAGTTGGGGAATCAGTGGCTAAACCATTAATGTATTATCGTAATAATTTAGATTCGACTTTATCTTTATTAGAGGTAATGGATGAACACAATTGTAAGAAACTGGTCTTTTCTTCAAGTGCTACGGTTTATGGTCGTCCTGCTTCTTTACCAATTAAGGAAGATTTTCCGTTATCAACTACTAACCCTTATGGTTCAACTAAATTAATGATAGAACAGATTTTGAAAGATTTATATGTAGCGGATAAAGAGTGGAGTATTGCAATCTTAAGATATTTTAATCCAATTGGAGCTCATGCATCAGGTTTAATTGGTGAAAATCCAAACGGAATACCTAATAACTTAATGCCATATATTATTAAAGTAGCGGTAGGAGAATTACCTTTCTTAAATGTCTTTGGAGATGATTATAATACGCATGATGGAACAGGGGTTAGGGATTATATTCATGTTGTGGATCTGGCTAAAGGACATTTAAAAGCTATTGATAAAGTAGTTAAAGATGCAGGGGTTGATTGTTATAATTTGGGAACAGGAAAAGGATATAGTGTTTTAGATTTAGTTAAAACGTTTGAAAAAGTAAATGGAGTTAAAGTTAATTATAAAATAACATCTCGTCGTCCAGGGGATATTGATGAATGTTATGCTGATCCTTCTTATGCTAAAGATAAATTAGGTTGGGAAGCGCAAAAAGGCATTGAAGAAATGTGTCGTGATGGCTATAATTTTATTAAGAAAAACAAATAAGAACATTTATTGTTTACTGAAGTAAAATTAAGAGGTGTTTTTGACTTTATTCAGCTTTTTTACTAAAATATTAACTGTAAAAAAGGGGGAGTTAAAATGTTTGGTGATAAAGCTATTAATGGCGAAACTAAACTTGTTGTACGTCCTACAGGTCAAATAGTATTGCCGGCTTTTACTTATGCTGAAGCAAATGATAAAGTTGGTCTTATGTTTGGTTTAGGTCGTGTCGATCCTCAATTAACTATTAAAGATAATTTACAAAGAACGCGTATTGTTATCATGCAATTACAAGAGTTTGAAGAAAAAATTGCTCTTTTATATAATCATATTAAGACATTAAAAGAAATGGGGAAGCTTGATTATACGCAATATCATAATTGGCAAAGAGTAGTTAGTGCGATGTTGGCCATTTCAAATGAGACGGTATCATCATTAAAAAGAATAAAAATTCCTCAATTTGCTCTTGATAAATTAAAAATTGGTGATTCGGTATATGCAGTAGGTGAAGAAAGAAGATTAATATTATATCCCAATAAAGAACAATATTTATCTACTAAAAGAAATATTGATTAGTAAAGTTTTAAATAAAAAAGATAAGGGTGAAGATATTTATGTTTAATAAAAAAATAACAACAGTTATAAAAATTGATGGTATGCATTGTGATCATTGTGTTAAAAGTGTTACTAAAGCTTTAGAAAGTATAGATGGTGTATCTAAAGTTAAGGTAGATTTAGAAACCAAAGAAGCTATTATTACTTCTAAAGTAAATCTTGATTTAAATTTAATTAAAGAAAAAATAACTGATTTAAATTTTAAAGTAATTGATTAAGTGATAAACATAATTAAAAAAAAGATTAATATATTAATAATAGTTATGTTATAATCTACTAGGAGTTGATTATAAATGTTAGAAATATTAAAAGCTATTTTATTTGGTTTAGTTGAAGGAATTACAGAGTGGTTACCTATATCTTCAACAGGCCATATGATATTATTAAATGAATTTATTAAATTGAATGTAACTGATGAGTTTTATAAATTATTTGAAGTTGTAATTCAATTAGGAGCTATTTTAGCCGTGGTAATTGTGTATTTTAAAACTATTTGGCCTTTTGGATTTGGTAAAGATCAAAAAGCTAGATTAAATACATGGAATTTATGGGGTAAAATACTAGTTGCTTGTATCCCAGCGGCAATTATCGGTTTATTATTTGATGATTGGTTGGATGAACATTTATATAATAGTGTGGTTGTATCTTTAATGTTAATTGTTTATGGAATAGCCTTTTTAGTTATAGAATCAAAAAAGATTGGGAAAGGAACTACTACACAATTAAATGATATAACATATAAGCAAGCTTTAGGAATTGGCGGTTTTCAACTTTTGTCTTTAATTCCAGGCACAAGTCGTAGTGGAGCAACTATTATTGGTGGCTTAGTATTAGGTCTTAAAAGAAGTGTAGCTGCTGAATTTACTTTCTTTTTAGCTATTCCTGTTATGGCAGGGGCTTCACTATTAAAATTAGTAAAATATATATTAGATGTTGGAGTTGTTTTTAGTACAAATGAATTACTTATTTTAGCTGTTGGTTGTTTAGTAGCATTTATAGTATCATTATTTATTATTAAATTTTTAATTAATTATATTAGGAAACATGATTTTAAAGCCTTTGGTTGGTATAGAATTGCTTTAGGTATTATTGTTTTATTATATTTTTTAATTATTAAATAAAGTAGAGGAATCTACTTTTTTTATGCTATACTTAAATGAGTTAAGAGGTGGCATATGGATTTAAAGGTTTTACTTGATAAATTGGCTATTTATTATAAAAAAGATGAATTAGTTAATATTGTAAAGGGTTTTAATAGTATTCGTCCTGTAACTTTAAGGATAAATAATATAAAGTCATCTGGGGAAGAAGTTATAAGTGATTTAGAAAAAAACAATATTAGTTATGATAGGGTACCATGGTATTCTAAGGCCTTAATATTAAAAGATGCTAATGAACAGATGATTAGCAAACTTGCAATTTATAATGAGGGTAAAATATATTTACAAAGTTTGTCTTCAATGTTACCACCTTTATTTTTACAACCAAAAGAAGATGAATTGATCTTAGATATGGCGGCGGCACCTGGAGGTAAGACAACAGAAATGGCAGCTTTAACTAATAATAAAGCGATGATTACAGCTATTGAAAAAAATAAAGTACGAGCGGAAAGGCTAAAATATAATTTAAATTTACAAGGGGCTAAGAAGGTAGTAGTTTTAAATTGTGATGCCCGTTATTTAGATGATTATTTTATGTTTGATAAAATTCTTTTGGATGCACCTTGTAGTGGCAGTGGAACTATTGAAGATGGTCAATTAAATAAAAATTTGACCGAGGATTTAATTAAAAGGTCAATAGATAGACAAAAGCAGTTATTAGAAATAGCAATTAAACATTTAAAAGTCAAGGGAACATTAATATATTCGACTTGTAGTATTTTGAAATGTGAAAATGAGGAAGTTTTAAAATATATTTTAGATAAGTATGATAATATTAAGTTAGATGTTTTAAAATTAGATAATTTTGAGAATATAAAAAAACTTAAATCAGATTTAGATGGGGTTTTAACTATTTGTCCTACTGATTTATATGAAGGTTTTTTTATTGCAAAGTTAATTAAGGTTAGTTAGTAGCAATGAGGATTAGCTTTTAATGAATAAAAAGACTCCTTTTCAACCAATATATGAGTGAAAGGAGTTTTTTATGTATAATCGTAAAGTTGAGATTGCTGGTATTAATACTAGTACTTTAAAAACGTTAACAAATGAGGAAATGATGGAGTTGTTTAAGCAATTTCATGCAGGTTCAAAGGAAGCAAAGGATAAATTAGTTGAGGGCAATTTAAAGTTAGTGTTAAGTATATTGAAACGATTTAAAACAACGGCTGATAATATTAATGATATGTTTCAAATAGGTTGTATTGGTCTTATTAAAGCAATAGAAAATTTTGATTTAAGTTTAAATGTTTGTTTTAGTACTTATGCCGTTTTTTTGATTAAAGGTGAAATCTTAAGAGCTTTTAGGGATGAAACAATGATTCGTGTTAGTAGGAGTACTAAAGACATGGCTTATAAAATCTTGGCTTTTAAGGAAAAATATTATAATACACATGGAGTTGAACCATCTAATCATGAAATAGCTAAAGAATTGGGAATTGAAGAATATTTTATTTCTTATGCTTTAACTTCTTTAAAAGAACCAATTAGTATTCATAAGCCAATTTATAATGATGGTGGGGATACTATCTATTTATTAGATCAAATAGCTAGTGTTGAACCAGAGTATGATAAAGAAACGTTAATGTCTTTAAGAAAGGCGATTAATAAGTTAAAAGATCGTGAAAGAAAGATCATTTATAGCCGATATATTGTAGGGAAAACACAAACAGAATTAAGTGAGGAACTTAATATTTCTCAGGCTCAAGTTTCAAGGATTGAAAAAACAGCTTTAGAAAATATAAGAAGACTAGTAAAATGACCCTAAACATATAATTAAATTAGGTGATAGTTATGTTTTTATCTGATTTACAAAGTAAGGATATAATAAGTGTGAAAGATGGTCGTCGTATTGGGCGAATTGTTGATGCTGAAATAAATAATCAAGGGCGCATCATCTATTTAATTATAGAAGAAAAGAAAAATTTTAAAAAATTCATGGTGGCAACAGAGGATACGAAGATTTCTTTTGATGATATTACAAAAATTGGGGAAGATGTAATTTTGGTTAAATTATGATATAATTTGAAAGAGGTGTCCTGAGTGAATAAAAAAATCTTAATTTTTGCCATTATTACTTTAGCCTTAGATCAAATAACTAAAACTTTAATTAGTTTTTTTATGAATGTAAATGATTCTTGGGTGATTATCGATAATTTCTTTAGTTTGACATTATGTCATAATTTTGGGGTAGCTTGGGGTTTTTTAAAGGATGCTAAAATTGTTATTATAGTAGGAACACTGATTGCTTTATTTTTAATTTATCATTTTGTTTTTTGTTTTAAGAAAAGCTGGCGTAATAATATGGCTTTTGGTTTGTTATTAGGTGGATTAGCAGGCAATTTGATTGATCGAATTATTTTTGGTTATGTTAGAGATTTTTTTGATTTTTATATATTTAAATATGACTATCCAGTGTTTAATGTGGCTGATATTGCCATTGTTTGCGGAGTTATATTACTTATTTATGCTGTTATAAAGGGGGAAGATGTAAATGAAAATAGTAGTCGAAAAAAATGAGGGAAATGAAAGATTAGACAAATATTTAGCTGAAAAAACTGCTTTTTCTAGGTCCTTAATTAGTAAAATGTTAGATGCTAATTACATAAGAGTAAATGAGGTTAAAGAAAAAGCTTCATATAAGGTTTTAGAAAATGATGTTATTGAAATTGATGATGGTTTTTTGTTAAAAACCAATGTTACTCCTAAACAAATGCCTTTAGAAATCTTATATGAAGATGATGATATTATGGTTGTTAATAAACCAAGTGGTTTAGTTGTGCATCCCGGTAGTGGTAATTATGATAATACATTAGTTAATGGTTTAATGTATTATACGAGTAATTTAAGTGATTTAAATGGTGAGGAAAGACCAGGAATTGTCCACCGAATTGATAAAGATACGTCTGGTTTGTTATTAGTAGCTAAAAGTAATAAAGCTCATAGTATTTTAACTAATTATTTTCAAAAACATGAAAACATAAAAAGAGAATATATAGCATTAATTTGTGGAGAATTTCCACATGATACGGCAACTATTGATGCGCCAATTGGCAGAGATCCTAAAGATCGTAAAAAAATGGCAGTAGTAGCTAATAACTCAAAAGAAGCCGTAACCCATTTAAAAGTATTAAAAAGATATAAGGGTTATACATTGGTTAGCTTGGTTTTAGATACGGGAAGAACCCATCAAATTAGAGTACATATGAATTATATAGGGTATCCTGTTTATAATGACCCAGTTTATAATACTAAAAAGGCAACGGCATTTGGTCAATTTTTACATTCGGCTAAATTAGATTTTAATCATCCCATAACTAATAAGCCGATGCATTTTGAATGCCCATTACCAAAAGAGTTTAAAAGTTTTATAGATTCATTAGAAATAAGTCAAAAATAAGATAAAAAATAAAGGCAATATATATTAAATAAGGCATGGTTAATAATTTGTATTTATCGTAAGTCATTTTGATTTCAAAACTTAAAAATATAGTGTTAATTAGTAAAAAAAAGATATTAACTAAACTAAATAAATAATCTTGGTAATAAAAAAGGAAAAGTAAGAATGTAAACGATAAAATAAAATTAGTTATGACAAAAAAGAATAAGTCATTTTTCATCTTTTTTTCAAAAATAAGATGACAAAATAAAAATGATAATAATGATAAAACAATAATGTAGATACTTAGTAATAAATAAATCATTATTTCACCTCATAGTTAATAATATTAATTAAACATTTAATTATGAATGAATTTGGTTATTTATATATTTTGTTTTTGTCATTATTTATTTGATAAAACTTTACGAGAGATAAATTTTATAATAAAATTATATATAGGAGGCATTTTTATGAGCACAATTGTAATGAATAAAAAAGATGAGGTTATTATGAAACTTGTTCATTATTTTATTACAGAAGAAAATTATAATCCAATTGTTGTTAATGGTGTTAAAGATGAAATATGGCTCGAAAATTCAAATGGACCATATAGGATTGTGCGCATTAACTCAAACAACATTTTTAATAAAGAACAATTACAATATGATAATTATAAAATTCAGAGTATTGTAAGACAAATAAAAAAGAAAACTTTTTCTTTTAATGTTAATACATTAAATATTTTATTGGATGTTAATGAAGATTTAGAATTAGAAGAAACTAAAAATATTAAACCAGTATCTTTGGTTGATGGTAATTTAAATATAACAAATGAAGGCATTTTGGAAGCTTTTCCAGATATTAATGAAAAATTACTTAAAGATACTAATGGCGTAGAGCTTATTATTAATGTGACAAAAGATATAAATCAAAAAACAGAAAAAGATAATAAATTATACGAAAAGACGTTTAAACCTAAAAAGATAGTGTTTACTAATGTAATTATTACTATTTGTGTTTTTATGTTTATTTTAAGTTGTGTTTTTGATGGCTTAGGAGCAATAAGTGGTATTTCAACTTTGGTTGGATTAAAATTAGGAGCTAATAATTTATTACTTTTAAAAAGTGGTCAAATATGGCGCTTAATAACTTATATGTTTTTACATGTTTCACTTATTCATCTATTAGTTAATATGTATTCGCTATATATTTTGGGTAGACAGATTGAAACTTTTGTGGGTAAAGCTAAGTTTTTAGCAATTTATTTTATAAGTGGTATTTGTGGTGGCCTTTTATCAGCAGTTGTTTCGGGACCAGAAATAGTATCAGTCGGAGCCTCAGGAGCCATCTTTGGTTTGGCTGGAGCATTACTTTATTTTGGATATCATTATCGTACTTATTTAGGTACGGCCTTAAAAAAAGAAATTATCCCCGTAATCGTTATCAATTTATTAATTGGTTTTATGTTTACAGGCATTGATAATTTCTGTCATATAGGGGGATTACTTGGTGGTATTTTAGCGACGATGGCTTTAGGTATTGATGGTAAATCGAAAAAAAGCGAGCGAATAAATGGTATTATTTGTTTAATTATCTTTATTGCTTTCTTATTATACTTAATCTTTTTTCATTAAAATGTAACACTTGTTTCTTGTTAATAAGGAACAAGTGTTTCTTTACGTTAAGACATACTTATTAAGAGGTGTTTTGTTGAAGCTTATTTTAAATTTTGTTATATTAAAATAGGAGTAATAATAAGATGAAATCACAAAACGGAAAAAAGTATATATTAATGTTTTTATTTATTTTACTAGTATTGTTATCTTTTATGACTTTAAATAAAACAAGTTATGCTTATAAAGATAACACGGCAAATAAAGATGACAATAGTAGGCAAGTGAATACTCGGGAAGATGAACAAATATTTAATTTTTTAAAGGATGTTCAAGAGCCAGTGCAGGTGCTTGATATTTATCGTGATGTCCATCAAACATTTGTGACTCCTAAAGAAATTATAAAAGAAGATCCCGTTATAGAAATAAAGAAGAATGAAAGTTTAAAAGGTAAAGCTAAGGAAACGACGGCCCAAAAAGATGTTTTAAAATATGAAACTAATGAAACAAGTTTAGGAATAGATGTTTCAAGTTGGCAAGGCATTATTGATTGGAAAGAAGTTAAAAAAGCGGGTATAAATTTCGCAATGATAAGATGTGGCTTTCGCGGAATGGATTCGGGAGAAATTATTTTAGATCAGTATTTTAAGGATAATATTAAGGGAGCAATTGCTAACAATATAAATGTTGGAGTTTATTTTTTCTCAATGGCTAGAACTCGTGAAGAAGCGATTGAAGAAGCTAAATGGGTCATTGACATAATAAAGGATTATGATATATCTTATCCAGTGGCTATTGATACAGAAATTTTTAATAGTCATCGTTTAGTTAATGTTGATTATTCAACTTTAACTAACAATGCTTTGGCTTTTTGTAATTATATCAAAAGTAAGGGATATACCCCAATGATTTATTCGTATGCTAATGCTTTTAATAAATATTTTGATACAGCTAAATTTAACGATTATCGTATTTGGTTAGCCCAGTATAATGATGAGAATACTTACAAGGGTCGTTATCATATGTGGCAATATACTAGTAGTGGAAATGTCCCAGGAATTAAGGGCCGTGTTGATATGAATGTCTCTTATTTTAGTGTTACAAATGATGCAACTAAAAGAAGTATTGTAAATGGAGTTTATAACCCAGGTAATTTAGAAGAAGTGGTATTTAAAGAATTGGCAATGGATACGGTATTAATTAAAGATGTAGTATTAAGAATAAGCCCATATTTAAATTTACCTAATAAAGCAGGAACTTTAGAAAAGGATACAGCAATTAAAGTTATTGGTTTAACTAAAGAGTGGGTTAAAATTCTTTATAATGATAACATATATTATATAAATGATGTTGAAAGTTTTAAATTGAATTTAGAAGAGGTTATTTTTGAAGAAGTTAATATTAAAGCTAAAGTCAATAAGGAAGTTGTTTTACTGTATAAACCATATGATTATTTAAATGATAATGAGGGATTGATATTAAAAGAGGGAGAAGAAATTTTAATAATTGGCTTAAATGATAATTATATTAAAATTTTAAAAGATGAGGAATATTATTATATTAAAGACAATAATTTTTATGATGTAATTGATGATGATTTAAGTAGTGAAAATGAATTAGATAGTGATGTTTTTGAAGAAAAAGATGATTTAGAAGATTAAGTTTTTTAGGTAATTGATAAGCATTGTGTTAATTATTTTAGATAATGCAAAAAGTGATAAAAAAAGACTTGTTATAAAATCTTTTTTTTGATACAATATTACCGGCTTTAAAAAGCAAATAAACATGTTTGTGAATTTTATATTCGAGTGCTGATAAAGTGAATATATTTTGAAACAAGCAGAAGTATAACGAAGGAGGGAATTTTTTATGGCCGTAGTTTCTTTAAGTTATTTATTAGAAGCTGGAGTTCATTTTGGACATCAAACAAAAAGATGGAATCCTAAAATGAAAGAGTATATTTTTACAACAAGAGATGACATTTATATTATTGATTTGCAAAAAACATTAGCAAAGATTGAGGAAGCCTATGCAGAAATTAATAAAATTGCTGTAAATGGTGGTACGTTCTTATTTGTAGGAACTAAAAAGCAAGCGCAAGAAGCTGCCAAAGAAAACGCAGAAAGAACTAATTCATATTATGTAACTGAAAGATGGTTAGGTGGAACTTTAACCAATTTCCGTACTATTAGAAGTAGAGTAAAACGTTTAGAAGAAATTGAAAACATGGAAAAAGATGGAACTTTTGATGTTTTACCTAAAAAAGAAGTAATTAATCTAAAGAAAGAATATGAAAAATTAAATAAGTTATTATGTGGTATTAGAGCAATGGACAAATTACCACAAGCGTTAATTATTGTTGATCCTAAAAAAGAATTAAATGCAATAAGAGAAGCAAGAAAGTTAAATATTCCAATATTTGGTATTGTTGATACCAACTGTGATCCAGATGATGTTGATTATGTTATTCCTGGTAATGATGATGCAGTAAGAGCTGTTAAAGTTGTTCTTGGGGTATTAGGTAATGCAATTGCTGAAGCTAATGGCGGAGAAATAATTGATTATGTTACTGAAGATGATAAAAAGGCTAAAGCTGATCCTAAAAAGAGTGAAAACTTTGCTGAGTCTTTAGAAGAATCTTTAGAAGAATCTAAAAAAGCTAAAAAAGAAGTTACTGAAGAAAAAGAAGCTGAAACAGTAGTTGAAGATACCGAAGAAGTTAAAGAAGCTGTTGAAACTGAAGAAGATTTAGAAACAGAAGAAGTTGAAGATTTAAGCTCAAAGACTTTAACTGAATTAAAAGCAATGGCTAAAGCTGCTGGAATTAAGGGATATTCTACAATGAAAAAAGATGATTTAATTGCATCTTTAAGTGAATAGATATAGACATTTAAGAAAGAAGGGTTACAAAATGATAAGCGCAAGTTTAGTAAAAGAATTACGTGAACAAACTGGGGCAGGAATGATGGATTGTAAAAAAGCTCTATCTGAATGCGATGGTAACATTGAAGCTGCAATTGATTGGTTACGTGAAAAAGGTATTGCTAAAGCTGGCAAAAAGGAATCACGTATTGCTGCTGAAGGATTAGCTGATATCTTTGTTAAAGGTAATAAAGCAGTTATGATTGAAATTAATGCTGAAACTGATTTTGTTACTAAAAATGATGAATTTAAAGATTTAATTAAAACTGTTGGTGAAACTATTTTAAATAGTGATGCTAAAACTTTAGAAGAAGCCAATAATTTACCTTGTAAAGAAGGAACAATTAAAGATTTGGTTGTTGCTAAAACTGCTAAAATTGGTGAAAAACTAGATTTTCGTAGATTAGCGGTAATTGAAAAAAAAGATGATGAAAATTTTGGAACTTATTTACATATGGGAGGTAAGATTGCTGTTGTATCTATTATCAAAGGAGCTAATAGTGAAGTAGCTAAAGATGTAGCAATGCAAGCTGCCGCAATGAAACCTAGATATGTTTTTAAGGAAGATGTTCCTGAAAATGAAATAGCTCGTGAAAGAGAAGTATTAAAAGAACAAGCTATGAATGAAGGAAAACCAGCTGATATCGCTGAAAAAATGGTTGATGGAAGATTAAATAAATTCTTTAAAGAAATTTGCTTATCTTTACAAGCTTTTATTAAAGATGGCGATATTGATGTAACGAAATATGTAACTAACAATGGAGGAGAATTAATTGCTTGTACAAGCTTTGTTGTAGGTGAAGGAATTGAAAAACGTCAAGAAAACTTTGCTGAAGAAGTTATGTCACAAATTGGTAATTAAGATAAATTAGACACTTTTTTAGACAAGTGTCTTTTTTATTAAATAAAAACATCATTAGACATGATATAATAAGTTATAGGAAGTGAAAATATGAGTCCAAGAATTAAAGCAACTCTTAGAAAAACAATTTATATTGTGTTGTTTTTAATAATGATGGTTTCTTTTGTTTATTTGAGTGAAAAATATGCAAGTAATAGTGAAAGAAAAATTTATAAGATGAATGATTACTATGAAAATATAAATAATGATCGATATCAAGTTGTGACAAGTAATGAACTAATGCCATTGCTTAGGGAAGGTCAAAATATTATTTTTATAGGAAGTAGTCCTTCGGCTTATTCAAAGAAATATATTGAAGAACTTGATTCAGTGTTTAATGATTTAAAAATAGATAAAGTTTATTATTTTGATATAGATAGTGATAAATATCAAAGAAACGCTAACTATTATGAAATATTAGATTTATTAAAAGGCTACTTAATTACTACTGATGATAGTAATGATAATTTGTATGCACCAAGTTTATATATTATAAAAGATGGTCAGGTAATGTATTATAATATTGATACTGTTGCTACAAAAAATACGCAAAGTGTTGACGATTATTGGAATGTTGAGCAAAAAGTTATCTTTAAAGGGGAGATAACAAATGCTTTAAATAAATATTATTTGAATAAATAAAAAATATGGATTATAATTAAGTCATTAGAGGAGAGAATAAAAAATGATTGATACTGAAATAGAATTTAAAATGATGAGTGCACTTGAAACGATGGATTCAAGACTGACAACAATAAGAGCTGGTCGTGCTAATCCAGCAATGGTTAATGGTATTAATGTTGATTATTATGGAACTCCAACATCTTTGCAAAGTTTAGCTAATATCACAGTGCCAGAAGCTAAAACTTTGATGATTAAACCATTTGATAAAAGTTGTTTAAAAGATATTGTTAAAGCTATCCAAGAGGCTAATTTAGGAATAAATCCAACTGATAATGGGGAAGCTGTAATACTTACAATTCCACAATTGACGGAAGATAGAAGAAGAGACTATGTTAAACAGGCTAAACAAATTGCTGAAGATACTAAAGTTACTTTAAGAAAAATTCGTCAAGAAGCCAATGAAGATATCAAAAAAGATGAAAGTGTAACAGAAGACGAAGAAAAAGTAATGTTAGATGAAGTTCAAAAATTGATTACAGAATATAATAAAAAAGTTGAAGATAAGTTAAAAGAAAAAGAAGATGAGTTAATGGCATTTTAAGCAAATGGGTATCCATTTGCTTTTT
>CANRLI010000008.1 GCA_947631475.1 uncultured Bacilli bacterium
CTCAACAAATAATTGGGTATTAACACGATAAACTTAAGTATTATCGGCTATTATAAGTTCCTCCCATTTTTGATAGCAGCTTGAGCAGCAGCTAAACGAGCAATAGGAACTCTAAATGGTGAACAAGAAACATAAGTTAAACCAACTCTATGGCAGAATTCTACTGATGATGGATCTCCACCATGTTCGCCACAAATACCAAGTTTAATATTTGGTCTAGTTTCTTTACCTTTTTGAGCAGCCATTTGAATTAATTGTCCTACACCAACTTGATCTAGTTTAGCAAATGGATCTTGCTCATAAATTTTATTTTCATAATATGAACCTAAGAATTTACCAGCATCATCTCTTGAGAAACCAAAAGTCATTTGGGTTAAATCGTTAGTACCAAAAGAGAAGAATTCTGCTTCCTTAGCTATTGCATCAGCTGTTAAAGCAGCTCTAGGAATTTCAATCATTGTACCAATATGGTATTCCATATTAGAATTTCTTTCCTTTTTAACTTGTTCAGCAACTTCAACAACAACATCTTTAACAAATTTTAATTCTTTAACTTCCCCAACTAATGGAATCATAATTTCAGGAACAATATCATATCCCTCTTCTTCTTTAATTTCAATAGCAGCTTCCATTAAAGCTCTGGTTTGCATCTTAGCTATTTCAGGATATGTAACAGCAAGACGACATCCTCTATGTCCCATCATAGGATTAAATTCATGTAATTCAGCACATTTAGCTTTTAAGTGTTCAACAGTAACATTCATCTCTTGAGCTAATGCCTTAATATCCTCTTCTTCTGTTGGTAAGAATTCATGTAAAGGAGGGTCTAAATAACGAACTGTCATTGGTAAACCTTTTAATTCCTTATACATTGCTTTAAAATCACCTTTTTGGAAAGGAATTAATTCATTTAATGCTTCTTCACGTGCTTCAACTGTTTCTGATAAAATCATTTTTCTAATTTTAGGAATTCTTTCAGGATCAAAGAACATGTGTTCTGTACGACATAATCCTATACCTTCAGCTCCTAATTCAACAGCTTTCTTAGTATCAGTAGGATTATCAGCATTTGTTCTAACAATAAGTTTTCTAAACTTATCAGCCCATTCCATAACACGACCAAATTCACCAGCAATAGTAGCATCAACTGTCTTAATTGCGCCATCATAAATATTACCAGTTGAACCATCGATAGATATAACATCTCCTTCATGGAATACTTTGCCACCTAAAGTAAATTCTTTATTAGCTTCATCCATTTGAATTTCGCCACATCCAGAAACACAACAAGTACCCATACCACGAGCTACAACAGCTGCATGTGATGTCATACCACCACGAACTGTTAAAATACCTTGACTAGCTTTCATACCTGTAATATCTTCAGGAGAAGTTTCTAATCTAACTAAAACAACTTTTTTGCCTTCTTTATGCCATTTTTCAGCATCTTCAGCATTAAAGACAATTTGCCCACAAGCTGCCCCAGGTGAAGCTCCTAATCCTTTACCAATAGCTTTAGCTTCTTTTAAAGCTTTTTGATCAAATTGTGGGTGTAATAAAGTATCTAAATTTCTAGGATCAATCATTAAGACTGCTTCTTCTTCAGTACGCATACCTTCATCTACTAAATCACAAGCAATTTTTAAAGCAGCTTGAGCTGTACGTTTACCATTTCTTGTTTGTAACATATAAAGTTTACCATGTTCAACTGTAAATTCCATATCTTGCATGTCTTTATAATGTTCTTCTAAAGTTTTACAAACTTCTTTAAATTGAGCAAATGCTTCTGGGAATTTTTGTTCCATTTCAGCAATTTTCATTGGAGTTCTAACACCTGCAACAACGTCTTCACCTTGCGCATTAGTTAAAAATTCGCCAAATAAACCTTTTTCACCAGTAGCGGGATCTCTTGTAAATGCCACACCAGTACCGCAATCATCACCCATGTTACCAAAAGCCATAGATTGAACGTTAACTGCCGTACCCCATGAATAAGGTATATCATTATCTCTTCTATAAACATTAGCTCTAGGATTATCCCATGATCTAAATACGGCTTTAATAGCACCCATTAATTGTTCTTTTGGATCATCTGGGAAATCTTTACCAATTTTATTTTTATACTCTTCTTTAAATTCTCTAGCTAATTCTTTTAAATCGTTAGCATCAAGTTCAACATCTTGTGTAACCCCTTTTGCTGCTTTCATTTTATCAATTAATTCTTCAAAGTATTTTTTGCCGACTTCCATAACAACATCAGAATACATTTGAATAAATCTTCTATAGCAATCCCAAGCCCATCTTGGATTATTACTTTTTTCAGCAAGAACATTTACAACATCTTCATTTAAACCTAAATTCAAAATTGTATCCATCATACCAGGCATTGATGCTCTAGCTCCCGATCTAACTGAAACAAGTAATGGATTTTCTTTATCTCCAAATTTCTTACCAGTTATTTCTTCCATTTTACCAATGTATTCATTGATTTGTTCTTGAATTTCAGCATTTATTTCTCTGCCATCTTCATAATATTGTGTACAAGCCTCAGTAGTTATTGTAAAACCTTGAGGTACAGGTAGCCCAATATTTGTCATCTCAGCTAGGTTTGCACCTTTACCACCAAGAAGTTCGCGCATATTTGCATTTCCTTCTTTAAACAAATATACATATTTGTGCATAATGATTCCTCCCTTTTTTGCATATATATTATGCCACAGGAATATTATATCAGACGCATCTAAAAAACAAGAGCTTAAAACTCTTGTTTTGACATAATTTTACGAATACAATCATGCTTTTTTGTAAAACTTTACATATGTAATATACAAATTACTAAAATAAGCTCCTTTTCTTAATTCTTATCCCCATCTTTTTCTCGTTGGCGTGGGAAACTTTTTAAGTAAACATTTCTTAATCTTTCGTTAGTTATATGAGTATAAATTTGCGTTGTAGATAGGGATGAATGTCCTAGTAGCTCCTGCACACTTTTTAAATCAGCTCCATTATTTAACATATCTGTAGCAAAAGTATGTCTTAAGACATGGGGTGATATATGATGTTTTAATGCAGCTTCTTTTACTATTTCATCTACAATATATTCAACTCCCCTACTTTTTAAAGCATCTCCCATATTATTAATTAATAAATAATCGGATTTTTTTTCTTTTAAAAGCTTATAACGTGCCCAACTTAAATATTCTAACAAATATTTTTTAGCATATTCACCAAAAAAAACTACTCTTTCTTTACTCCCTTTTCCTAATACCTTAATTTCTTGATTTTTTATATCAATATCATTTATTTTGATACTTGTTATTTCTGAAACACGAAGTCCAGTAGCATATAAAAGTTCAATTATTAAACGATTACGTAATCCCAAGGCAGTAGTCGTATCAATTGCCGAAAACAATTTATCTAATTCATCATCCTGCATAAAATTAGGTAATTTCTTTTCCTTTTTAGGATTTCTAATTAATTTAAACTGATTTACTGAAGTTACATTATTAATAACTAAATACGTATAAAAATGTCTTAACGTACTTAAAATACGTGATATCGTACTCTTCGAATAATTTAATTCATCTAAATATTTTAAATAACTTCGTATATTTTCCTTATCTATTTTTTTATAATCTATTTTTTTTAAAAGAACAAAACTATAATAACTATTTAAATCTTGCTTATAACTATTAATAGTTTTTAAAGAATATCTTTTTTCATTAGTTAAATACTTAATAAATAGTTCTATATATTTATCCAAATCTTTATTCATTTTCTCACCATATTATAAAAATCCTATGGTCTTTTTGTTAAGACGATACCATCTTCATTATTCAAAATATTTTGAGCAATATGGTACAAAGTGTCTACTTCTTCTAAAGACATATTAAGACAATCTTCAAAAGTAATCTTTTTACCCCTAACTAAAATACCAGCTTCATCAATTGTAGCAGCCATTATATATGGATCCAATGTTTCTTTTCCTCTTGGCATATTACAAGGTTCTTCATGGACAATGCCCATTCTTAATAATTCTTCATCGTTTAAACTTTCAGCTTCCTCAGGATACATGACCATTAACTCAAAAGCATTTAATATAAGTGGTTCTTTATCGTCGCCTAAAATCTCATTAAATTTTTCTTCAAAAGTGGCATGGCTTTGTTTTACCGTTTGCACTTGATTTTCCTTTTGTAAATCATAGTTATTAGCATTAACATGTCGGGCTTTGCGACGAATATGTAATTTGCGACGAATTGCTGATAATTCATTATATTTCATCTTCGATAGTTCATCTAAAGTATAATTAAAATCTTTATTAGGATATTTTTGAAGAAATTCAGCTATTTCTCGTGGATATGTCTCTACACACTGTTTAATTCGCACATAAATTCGATATAATTGTGAATCAGTTTTAGCAAACCATTCAATATTTTCTTTTGTATACGTTGTTATTGCCATCAATTTTTCCATTAAAGATTTTCGATCTTCTCCATTAAAAGCCATATTACCACATTCCTATAATAAATATAAATTATTTTTTAAAATTATGCAACTTTTCCTACATCATCTTTAGGCTCTTTTTTTATTAAACTATTCTTATTTAAATCAATAGAATTAATGACTTTTTTATATATTCTTATTAAAAGGCTTCTTCGTAACGGATAAGAAATTTCTTTAAATGTATTAAGTGCTATTCTTAAAGCTAAGTCCCCTTTCATTAAAAAGGCTTGTATATTATTCAAAATAAATCTAAATTCTTTTAATTTAGGCTCTTCATCCTTAGCATAACACAAATTATAAATATGATTTAATATTTCTTTATTATCGACATTTTGTATAATAAATGTTATTAAAGCATCATCATTACATTTTGGTACATCTTCTAAAAAGATACAACCATCTTTTAATTCATAGTATTTATTATTTTTTCTATATATTATTGTAAAATCTCGATATCTATCTTCAAGTCCCATCATATTTAAATTAACCACTTCTAGCAACAGATCCATTTTCGTCATTTTTTTAGTAAACTGATCAATCCCCTCTAATGACTTTAAATCTTCCCCATCATAAAAAGAGGTATAATGCCATTCTAAAGGAAGAAAATCATTGTTTTCCCTTTTTATAGCTAATAAATATTTATTTTCTGACTTCGATAACATTATATTAACTCCTTAAGATGTGAATTATATCATATAACATTTTGAGAAGTCAACGTCAATTAAGTAAAATATTTTTTTAAGAATTCAAAGAAAATCTTAGCTTTTTCATTAATGAAATCATCAACCGTCGCTCCTACTTTATATCCAATATTATCTACTGAATTACTTGTATCGACATATGTTTGTTCTGTATAGTTTTTTATATCAACAAATTCACCATTTCTTACATCTTCTTCAAACTCTTTTATCTTTTCTTCCGTTAGGATTGTTTTTTTATTAATTTCATTTTGATAATTTCCACTTTCAACTTGATAATAATTTATTAAAAACACTACAAAAAGAATTAATAAAATTCTTCTAAAAACCAACCATGCTTTTCTACTATTTTTCATATTTCACCTTCAAGATACTTTAAAATAGTCTTTGCTAATATTTCCAAAGAATTATTTAATTCTTCTATTTCATTATATTGTCCCCCTAATTCAATTAGAACCGCTTTATCACTTAAATCTTGATTGTAAATACCATTTACTCCTTCGCCACCTTTTTTACTTACGCCTCTTGTTATGCCTGGTATTTCCTTTTCTAAAAGAGTACTTAAATTTGTTGCTAATTCAAGATTCTTTTCATAATTTTCATGTTCTAAACCAACAACAAATAATATCTTGGCATAATTTTGACCATTATAAGTAACTATAGTCTTATCTAAACCTGATGAATCACGATGTAAATCAATAATTAGTTTTAAAGAAGGATTTTGTTTAATATAATCTTGTGCAATAATTTTTGAAGCTTCATAACTAAATTTATAAGACCAATTATTGTCTTTTAAAACTTTAGTAACACTTTGATTTTCAACATAACTTTTAATTCCATAATCACTTAAATAATCATTTAATATATAATTCATTGTTAAAACTGTTGGTTTAATATTATATACTTCAAGATATTTATCACTATAACTTTCTGTCTCATGTGTACTATAAATATATACTTGAACTTCTTTTTCTTTATTAGTAATATCATTATCAACTAAAACATTTTCATTACTAACATTTTCCTTTTTTAAAGTGAAATTATTTTTTAAAATGTAATTAGGATCCTGTAACACATTTATAAATTTATTATTTAATTTGTTATTTTTAGTATTAGCAATAATATGTTCTATAATTTCTTTATTGTCTAATTTAGCAATATATTTTTTATAAATAGTTTTATAAACTAAATTAAAAGAACCATAAACAATAAGAAGAAATAAGCAAAATTTAAATATTTTATATTTATTTCTTTTTTTAGCTTTGAATCTTTTTTGCATCATATCACCTTTTTATCTAATATAAGCCGAGAGTTTATAAAAAAAAGACGTTTTTTGTTCTTTTACTTGCATTTAACATTAATATTTAGTATAATTCTATTTGTATTTAAGGAAGGAGCGACGAATAATGGCTAATATTAAGAGTTCTAAAAAAGCAATTAAGGTTATAGCTAAAAAAACTTTAGCAGATCATGATTTTAAAGCTAGAGTTAAAAACTCAATTAAAGAATGCGAAAAGGCGATACTTGCTAAAGATGTAGACGCTGCTACTGAAGCTTTAAAAAAGGTACAAAAGAACATTGATAAGGCAGTTAGCAAAGGTGTTTTAAAGAAAAATACTGCTGATAGAGAAAAATCAAGATTAAATAGTAAAGTTAAAGATATGAAGTAATAGTACTTCATTTTTTTATTGCTAAGTATTTATAAATTATCAATACAAATAATATAACTATGGTATAATGAATATATGGTGATAATATGATAAAGGTTAAAAATTTTGTATTTATAGTAGTTTCTTTGATTGCTGTTATAGCTGTATATTTAAATTTTGATCGAATAAATAGTAAGATTCAAGAAGTGTTTTTAAATTCCCGCGAAGTTACCATTAAACCAGGTAATAAATATAGCAAGAAGGAAAACTTTAAATACGTCCAACAAGTTAGTAATTACACTCCTTATTCTTATGAAGATTTAATTAATATTTTTTATAGTGCCTTAAATCAAGGTTGGGACGAATTTACTTTTTATTGTTCTTATGAATATACCACCTGTTTAGATGACATTGCCAAGATTAGTAAAAATGATGCTATTTTATCTAATGTCAATAACTATGTTCATCCTTATAATAGTTATTCTTCTATCCGTACATTATATGATGATTCAGGTGAGATAACTGTCACTATAACCCACACTTACTCCCCTGAAGAAATTACCAAGATTGATAAAGACATCGATAATTTAATTGCAACACAAACAAATAGTTCTATGTCCGATTTGGAAAAGATTAGAGCACTGCATGATTATATAATAAACACGACTAAGTATGATTCTTTAAGAGGCAACAATTTAGAAAGTGACTACGATTCAGCTCGTATTCAAGGAATTTTATACGACCATTATGCTATATGTAGTGCATATGCTGATTTAATGGCCGTTATCTTAGAAAAACTAGATATTACGAATTATAAAATATCTTCGGATACTCATGTTTGGAATGCTGTGTATTTAGATAATAACTGGTACCACTTAGACTTAACATGGGATGATCCTTTAACTACTACTGGCAAAGATATTTTACAACATTCTTATTTTCTTATTGATAATAATGAATTAAATAAACAAGATAGTGAGTTAAAAGTTACTGATCACGAATTTGACAAAAATATCTTTCCTGAATTTAACTATTAAAAAAAACATATTTTGCTTCTTGCAATTTATGTTTTTTTAATTTGTAAATAACATCTTCACTATTATTTATCTTGTTTCGATATAGTTAACAATTTCTTTTATTGTCTTGTCAAAATTATTATAATCAACTAAAAACCATTGCAAATCTAATTGGTTATTTAAAAAAGTATATTGACGCTTAGCATAATTACGAGAATTTTTCTTTATTAAATTAATACTATCTTTAAAAGATTGTTTATCCTCCAAAAAACCAATTAATTCTTTATAACCAATCGCCGTATTTAAAGCTCTACTATTGGGATACTCTTTGTGCAATTTTTTAACTTCATCAATCAAATTAGGTAACATCTTATCTACTCTCTTATCAATTATCTTATATAAATTTTCAGTATCCGTAGTTAGACCTATAAAAACAACATCATCATATATAAGTTTTGGTTCTGTCTTAGTAATCAAAGTTTCTTTTTTTATTTTATTTAAACATCTGACTAAACGACGGCGATTATTTTTGTCAATAGAAATATCTTTATCATAAGCAATTATTTGCTTATAAATCTCTTCATTTGATAAATCATTAAATTCATCATCTTTATCTTTTTCACTAGATAAAGCATAATCATATAAAGCCGCTTTAATATATAACCCTGTACCTCCTACGATAATGGGAATTTTCTGACGAGCTTTAATCTCTTTTATTTTTAAACGACAATCTTGTTGAAAAGCAAAAAGATTATATTCTTCATCGGGTGTTCTAATATCTATTAAATGATGAGTTACGCCTTCTTTTTCTGCTTCCGTTATTTTAGCTGTTCCCACATCAAGACCTTTATATACTTGCATAGAATCGGCATTAATTATTTCACCATTATATATTTTAGCTAATTGAATACTTAATTTTGTTTTACCTACACCTGTAGGACCTGTTATAACAATTATCATCGATATTCCCCTTTCCTTGTCATTATATCATATCTTATAATATTAATTAAAATAATTGCTAAAGTAATTTTATTTAAATATATTTCCTTAAAATATGTTAATATAGTGTATATAGGGGTAATTTATATGACCAAAAATAAGGATATTAAATTAGAAAAAACCAAAAAGATGCAAGAATCATGGGGTAATTTAAAGAAAGCTTTTCATTACGCTAAGAAACAAAAGAAAGCTTTTCTCCTTTATTTTATAGGCAATATCTTTTTAGCCATAATTGGTGCCATCGCTCCTCTTCTATCGGCCCAACAACTTCTTAGACTTACTGATGGCTTATTAAAGCAATTATTAATTATATCTATTGTTGTACTATTAGTAGAATTAACCCGTAATTTGTCTCACTTTATCACAAGGAAATATTCCCAAATATTTGCTAGAGAAGTATTAAAAGATATTCAAATAGATATTGCTTCGCAAGTATTAGCTATAGAAACAGCCGATTTAGATAAAAAATCAAGTGGTGTTTTTATAGATCGTATGGTTAAAGATACCTCCAGAATTGCTGATATTTTTTTAGATCTTAATATGTCTCTTACTGATTTAGTTACTAATTTAGGAATTTTATTTGCAATATTTGTTATTAATAAATTTATATTTGTATATTATATTTTAGCAATTATTATTATATTTTATTTAGAAAAGATAAGAATTAAAAAACATAATGAATTGGATAAACATTATCGTAAATCGGCTGAAAAAACCACTGGTTTAGCTAGTGAATTAGTTAGAGGCGTTAGAGATATCAAAGTACTTAATGCAGGTAATTCTTTTATGAAGAATATTAAAGAAAAAATTACTATCCTAAATCAAGAACGATATAAGATGAACGAAGTCATCAGAACATATTCTTTCATCGTAAGTAGTGTAAGAGATATATTAGACTTTACTTTAATCCTTATCTTTATCTTTATGATATCTCATAATTATATTACAGTAGCTAATGTCGTAATATTATATATGTATCGTGGTCGTGTCTTTGATTTATTAACCTTAACTAGTCATATGATGGAATGGTATAAAGATTTCAATCTATCAGCTAGTCGTGTTTTTGAAATCATAGATAGTAATAATTTTCGAAAAGAAAAATTTGGACCCAAACATATTGATAATATTAAAGGTGATTTTGAATTTAGAAATGTTTCCTTTGCTTACGATGGTAAAAGAAAAGTATTAGATAATTTAAGCTTTAAAATTAAACATAATCAAACTGTATCCTTTGTTGGTAAATCAGGTGCTGGTAAAACAACCATTTTCAATTTATTAGCTAAATTATATGATGATTATGACGGTGAAATTTTAATTGATGGTATTAATATTAAGGAATTAGATTGTGATTCAGTTAGAGGTAATATAAGTATCATTACCCAAAATCCATATATATTTAATATGACAATTAAAGAGAATTTAACTATTGTTAAAGAAGGATTAACTGAAGAAGAAATGATTAAAGCTTGTAAATTAGCGATGTTAGATGATTTTATTAATTCTTTACCTAATGGATATGATACATTAGTTGGTGAAGGCGGATTAAGTTTATCTGGTGGACAAAGACAAAGGCTTGCTATTGCCCGCGCTTTAGTACAAAAAACTAAGATTATCTTATTTGACGAAGCAACATCTGCTTTAGATAATGAAACGCAAAAAGGTATTCAAGATGCCATTAATAATATGAAAGATAATTATACGATATTAATTATTGCTCATCGATTATCAACAGTCATAAATAGTGATTTAATTATGATGGTCGATAATGGTCAAATAATAGATGCCGGCACACATGAAGAATTACTTTTAAAAAATAAAGATTATAAAAGACTTTATAATATGGAACTAAAAAAGAATCATAATTAAATGATCCTTTTTTTAATTCATAGCTCTTTTAAACATTTTTTCTAAATCATAAATACTAAATTTAATAATAGTTGGTCTACCATGCGGACAATTATACGGATTATCCGTATTAACAAGTTCTCTTAAGATTTCTTCTTGAGCTTCTGTACTTATTCTTGTATTAGCTTTAATACTCATTTTACAAGCTAAGGTAATAGCAACATGCTCGTTAAATTTTACGCGATCAAAACGATTTCCTATAGCTATAATTGAATCAAATATTTTATGAATTGATTCTTCTTCATACCCTTCTTTTAACCACGTAGGATGCTCTTTAATGGCCAAAGTATTAACTCCAAATTCTTCAACAATAAAACCCATACTCGATAAAAGATCCATATGTTCTTTGATTGTTAAAAAATCACTTGCACTTAATTCGATATTAATTGGAAATAATGGAGCTATTGTCGTTATCTTTTCTTCTTTCAACGCCTTTAAATATTTATCATAATTAATTCGTTCTTGCGCAGCATGTTGATCAATTAGATAAATCCCTTCCTCATTTTGCGCAATAATATAAGTACCTAAAGCTAATCCTACTGGATATAAGACCAATTTTTTTAATTCATTATTAATAATAACATCTTTAGTTTTATGATAATCTTCTTCCTCTTCCCCTACACTAAAATCTAACTCTGTTTGAATATTTTCTTCTTTTTTTTCATTAGCTGCCACTATGTTATCTACCACTTCATTTTTAATCATCGTCCTAGGTAGTGATATTTCTGCACTTTCCTCTTTTAAAGCATTAGGTATTAATAATTCATCATATAACTTATTTTTGATTGTATCAACAATCATTTTATATAGTTCTTCAACCTTACTTAATTTAATATCTTGTTTTGTTGGATGAATATTGACATCAATTAAAGTCGGATCAGTTTCAAAACGCAAAACTACAATCGGAAACTTAATATCTGGTTTATACGTATAATATGCATCATTAATTGCTCTATTTAAATCATTATTTCTTACTACTCGACCATTAACAATCGTAATCATATGATTACGATTCGATTTTAATATTTCCGGCTTACAAATAAAACCTTCCATTTCATAATCGTCTGTACTACCTTTAACTGGTAACATTTTACTTGAAACATTTAAACCATATATTTCATGTATAGTTTTAAGTAAATTATCTGAACCACTAGTTTTAACAACCGTTTTACTATTATTAGTAAGTTCAAATTTAATATTAGGATATGATAAAGCTAATTTCTCGATAAAAGATACTGTATTAGCTAATTCATATTGTTCACTTTTTAAATATTTTAAACGCGCTGGAGTATTAAAAAAAAGTTTAGAAACAGTTATAACAGTTCCACGTCTCGCATTAGCTGGTTCATCTATTTCTAATTTACCACCTGTAATATTAATATGTGTTCCAATATTAGTTGAACAAGTTACTAAATCAACAGAAGCAACTGAAGCAATCGAAGGCAAAGCTTCACCACGAAAGCCTAAAGTGTTTATAAAAAACAAATCATCTTCTTTAATTAACTTGCTTGTTGCATGTCTTTGAAATGATAATAAAGCATCATCATGTTCCATTCCACTACCATCATCAATGACCTTAATTTCTTTTAAACCGCCTTCTAATAAATCTATTTTAATAGAACTAGCCCCAGCATCAATACTATTTTCAACCAATTCTTTAACCACTGAAGCACATTTTTCAACTACTTCCCCTGCCGCAATTTTATTAGCCAAATTTTCACTCATTATTTTAATTTTAGTCATTTATTCACCACCTCAAATATAGAATTTCTTATTTCAAATAATTCTTTATTACAAGTATAAATAGACAAATCACAAGCTTTTTTGATATTTATAAAGCCCAATGACTTTATAATTAAATCTGAATTAGCTTCAATATGTAATTCTATTTTATCTAAATTAGTTAACTTATCAGAATCATTAAAAAGACGCTTAATTTTTAACTCATTACTAATATAAAAGGTAAAACTATTAACACTATTAGCATCAATCCTAATTTTATCTTCTATCTCAAAAGCCGTATTTTCTTTCGTTTGATAAGTTAATGGTTTTAAATACTTTTTCGGATTTACTCTTTCTATTAAATCATATTCATCCATTTTATATATTACATTATTTAAAATAAAGCCCGGTGAATCTACTAAAACTAATTCATCACTAACCTTAATTTTAATAAAATCAATAGTAGTATTTGGTATCGAACTAGTAGTTATTTTTTCAATATTTTCATTAAAATAACTATTAATTTTATTAATTAAATTAGATTTACCACTATTTGTATAACCTAAAATATAAACTTCCTTAATTCCCTGTTCTACAATATTTTTAATCAACATTTTATTGTTTAAATTTTTCTTTGTACTTTGATAATAAATATTTTCTTTAATATTATAATTTTTCTTTAAAAAATTAGTTAGTCTATCTTTATTGATTGATTTAGGAATAATATCTAACTTGCTTATAATTAAAGATTTTGGACATTTTAGCTGATTAAAAGAATTAATAGTTTCATTATTAATATTTAAAAAATCAATCATAAAATAAACATATTTAGCTTTTTTATTTACTTCTTTAATAATATAGTTATTTACATTATCTAAAGTAGTTATAAACTTACTGTTATAATTATTAATTTTAAAACATCTTTCACAATATTTTACTTTTGACAAATCTTTTTTTGGTGTATACCCCACTTCATCTTTACGAGTATTTTGTAAATTAGCCCCACATCCTAAACATTTATTCATCATAAACACCTCTTCTTATAATCGCCCTTTTTTTTAATAATTGATTTTCTCTTATTCTATTTATTTTAGTTAATATGGATTCTTTATTAGAAATTCTATCCACTAATACACTAGTAATATTCATTTTATTAGCCCCTATTATATCCGTATAAATTTGATCTCCAATCGCTGCCATTTCCTGAATATTAATATTATTTTTCTTTATAATTTTCTTATAAACATTAGTAAATGGTTTTAAAGCAAAACTATATCCCTGTACCTTTAATTTCTTAGTAAATCTCCTTACCCGAAAATACCAAGAATTACTTATTATAATAATAGTAAAATTTTCTTTTTTTAAAGTATTAAATAAATCATAAGCTTTTACAGGAAGGACTTTTGTTTTATTATCACAAATGGTATTATCTAAGTCGAATAGAAGATATTTTATATGATTGTCTTTTAATTTTTTATAATTAATACTATATATATCTTTAACATAAATAGTCGGCTTGTAATTCCTTTTCATAATATACATCCTCGCTAATATTATAACTTATTTTTTAAAATTAAAAAACTACTTATTGATTTTTCCAAAGAGGAATCATCAATAAGTAGTTTAATTTTCGGTACTACAAGTTGCATTGGATTCAGCAAATATTTTTGTACAATTAGCATCACCACATAAATAGCCATCTTTTATGTATAACATTTTTGTTTCTTTATCAGCATCATTTGGTTTAAAAGTAATAACACCATTTTTGATTTTATATTTACCAGTTTCTAAATCTTCTTCCGTAACTTCATCTGAATCAGCAAATGTATATCTTCCTCTTGTTTTAATATTATAAAGAGAAAAATTTGTTTTAGCCGTATTTTGTTCGGCACTTAAAACACCATCTAAAGCTTTTAATTCCTCAATATAAGTTCCTATTGAATCTAAAGATGAAAATATTATAACGTAAGAGTCATAAATATCTGGATTTTCTCCTAACTGACCTTCATAATCTTCACGACTATAATATGAAGAACTTATTACATTTTGAAATTCGTCAATTTTAGCTAATAATTTTTTATCCTGATCCTGTGTATGATCATTTTTTAATAAAACAACTATTGATGATCTTTCATCATAATTACACCAATATCCTTTAAATTTATTATTATTTACGATTCTTAACACAAAAGCCACTATAAGAAGTAAAATGGCAATTGCTCCAATTATTATTGTTTTCTTTTTCATCTTTTAGTCTCCTCTTATATATTCATAATCTTTATTATTACTTAAATCTGTTACTCTTAAAAAATTAGCTGAAATATAATTAATTTTAAACTTCTCGGTATATTTACCATCCTCTTGTTCTGCTGTATATATTATACCATCTTTTAAATAATAATAAACATCCTTATAATCAGCAAAAGAAGTTGGCTTTTCTAATCCTACATAAAGTCCACTAGCTGAAGAACTTAAATAATAATTATAATTTAAAATAAAAATATTATTAATATATGTAGCATAAGTTAATTCATTATCTTTAAAATCATATACTTCCCATGTATTTATCAAATTATAATAAGCATTATTTTTATATTCTTCTTTAGCTTCAGCTAATGGCCAAGCTAAATTTAAATAATTAAGAGCAATCCCTATATTCCCTTTTGCATATTCTTCGCGCGCTTTATTTAAATTTTCTAATAATTCATTATCATCGGTTATAATCATTTCACTTAGAAAAGAAGTATTTTTTAAATCATTATATAATGTTGCATAGTCACTATATTTTTTAGATAGCTTAATGTTACCATCTTGAAATACATAATATGTCGAAGGGGCAATTCCTAATTCTAAAAGATCTAATAAATACATTCCTGAACCAGCATCTATATGATTGTAATCAATATAATAAATATTAATCTTAGCATTTTGAACAACCTTTTGTAAATGTTCTAAAAATGTTTCATAATTATCATCTTCGTCATCCACGACCGCAAAGACAAAATCCTTATTATCTTCTGCCATTATATTTTGTAATAAATCATTACTAGTTAATTCAATTAATTTATACTCTTTTTTATCCCCACAAGCACCTAGCATTATTATCAATAAAAGAAAGATGCTTATTTTTAATATTTTTTTCATTACATCAAATCCCTATAACAAAATTATAGCATTTTTATGATTATTTTAAAATATAATTCACTAGGTGATTAGATGTTTTTGAAGTTATTAAATTTACTTAAAGGCTTATTTTATTTTACAGGAAGTTATTCTAACAACATTTTCCCTGAACCTCTCAGTGAAGAAGAAGAAAAAAAATATATCGCATTAATGATAGAAGGAGACCAAGAAGCTCGAAACAAATTAATTGAACATAATCTTAGATTAGTCGCTCATATATGTAAACGTTTTGAAGATAAAAATATATCAAGCGATGATTTAATCAGTATAGGTACCATTGGTCTTATTAAAGGTATTGACAGTTATGACCCAAATAAAAAAATAAAAATTACAACTTATATAGCAAAATGTGCGGAAAACGAAATTTTAATGTTTTTTAGAAGCAATAAAAAATATGGTAATGACATTAGTTTAAATGACTATATTGGTTTAGACAAAGATGGCAATGAAATATCTCTAATTGAGGTCTTACCATCACTTGAAGATGATTTACCTACTCTAATATTTAATAATATGAATATTGAGTTACTTCATAAATACTTAAGTGTTTTAACGCCCCGTGAAAAAGAAATCATCATTAAAAGATATGGTTTATATAATACCGATGAACTTACGCAAAAAGAAATAGCCAAAGAATTAAAAATATCACGTAGTTATGTTTCTCGTATTGAAAAAAGAGCTTTATCAAAATTATATAAAGAATTTTATAAAAACAATAAATAAAAGAGGATTAATTTCCTCTTCTGTCTATTTCAATATTATCAACATCATTAACCATAGTTAATTGTTCTTCAACAACTTGTTTAATTCGCGCTTTATATATTTTAATACTTCGTCTTAAACTATCAACTTCCATTTCTGTACGTTCTGCTTTAAGCAAAGCATCATTAACAATTTGGGAAGCATTCTTTTTTGCTGTTTCAATAATTAAATTAGCTTCTTCTTTAGCTATTTTTTTAATTTGATTAGATGAGTCCTCAGCCACTAAAACGGCTTTATTCATTGTAGTTTCAAGATTTCGATAATGTTCTAACTCATTCTTTAACAAAGCAACTTCTTTATCTTTACTTTTTAATTTATTTAACATTGCTTCATATTCATTAGTTACATTACTAACAAAACTATTAACCTCTAATTTATCATAGCCATTAATAGTTGTATTAAATTTTTTCATGACCCACCTCTATTTAAGAGCATGCTAAAATTACCACTCTATTTCTTCTTCAGCCTTTTCTTGCTCCTTAGCACTATCATCACTTATTTTACCTTGAACATTAACATTTTTTGGTGTACATAAATAAATACCAACACCTACTTTTTGCATTGTTCCACCGATAGCATATATACATCCACTTAAAAAATCAATAATTCTTTTAGCTTGATCAGAAGTTACTCTTTTTAAATTAACAACTACACTGTTCCTATTTTTTAAATGATCAGCAATTTGTTGAGATTCTGAATAAGCACGTGGCTCAAGTAAAATCATTTTATTAGTACTATTTTCAGATTCTTTTGCTTCTGCAGCATAATAATCGTCTTCTGTTCCGTTTAACGTTCTTTCATCTTCATCAATTGGTTGAAATATGCTTTTTATACTAAATGCCATAAACAAGCCTCCTATTTTTTATTACCATATTTATTATATATGATATTATCTTTTTTTTCAATAAATTTAAAAGAAAAAGATTGTTTTTTACTATTTATTTCTTTTAAATTATTAAAAATCAATCTTATCTTTTATGTAATCAGTTAATTCTGATATCTTAAGTTTAATTTGTTCCATTGTATCACGATCTCTTATTGTCACAATATCATTTTCTAAAGTTTCATCGTCTACTGTTATACTAAATGGTGTCCCAACAGCATCATTTCTTCTATATCTTTTACCAATAGAACCAGTTTCATCATAAGAAACATTAAAATGTTTACATAGCAAAGCATATATTTCCATTGCTTTATCTTTATGAACTTTTTTAATTAATGGTAAAATAGTAGCTTTTATCGGTGCCAGAGCTGGATGAATCTTTAAAACTTCACGACTATCATTATTACCTAAATCTTCAACTTCATAAGCACTGCAAATAAAGGCCAAAGTAGCTCTATCTAATCCTAAAGAAGGCTCAATTACAAATGGCAGATATTTTTCATTTGTTTGAGGGTCTAAATATCTTAAATCTTGCTTTGAGTGTTCCATATGAACAGTTAAGTCATAATCAGTACGATCGGCAATTCCCCATAGTTCACCCCAACCCATTGGAAATAAAAATTCAATATCAGTCGTAGCTTTACTATAAAAACTTAATTCTTCTTTGGTGTGATCACGATATCTTAAATAATCGTTTTTAATTCCTAATGATTTTAACCAATCAATGCAATAATTTTTCCAATAACCAAACCATTCCAAATCTGTATTAGGTTTACAGAAAAATTCTAATTCCATTTGTTCAAATTCACGTGTTCGGAAAGTAAAATTACCAGGAGTTATTTCATTTCTAAAACTTTTACCAATTTGACCAATACCAAAAGGTATTTTAGCTCGCATACTTCTTTGAACATTTAAAAAATTAACAAATATTCCTTGGGCTGTTTCCCCACGTAGATATACTTTTGACTTAGTATCCTCAGTTACACCCTGATGAGTTTCAAATAACAAATTAAACTTTCTAATTGGTGTGAAATCATCAGCTCCACATTTTGGACAAGTTAGATGATTGTCTTTAATAAAACTTTCTATTTTTTCATTATCCCATCCATCTGCTGTTAATTCTCCTTTAGTAAATTCTTCAATTAACTTATCAGCTCGATGACGACTTTTACACTTCTTACAATCAATTAAAGGATCATTAAAATTTGTGACATGTCCACTAGCAACCCATACCTCAGGATTCATTAAAATTGCTGAATCTATACCATAATTATATGGATTTTCTTGAATAAATTTTTTCCACCAACTACGACGAACATTTTCTTTCAATTCTCTTCCTAATGGTCCATAATCCCATGTATTAGATAATCCCCCATATATTTCACTTCCTTGAAAAATAAAACCATATTGTTTACAATAATTTACGATATCATCCATCTTTAGTTCCTTCATAACCAATTTCCTTTCTTTATCCTATTTATTACCTATTGATGATTGGTTCTTTTAATAAAAAAAATCTAGAAATATGTAGGAACGAGCTTTAGCCCGCGGTTCCATCCTACTTATTTCTAGAAGAAATCACCTTTATTTATATAGCTCTTGGTTGCCAACCCAATCATCGCTTGTATGATTAAATTATAACAAATATTTTTTTTAAGTCAACACTTATTTTATAAGCAAATTTACGCTTTGGCATAAAAAAATCTTTTACTCCAGATTATTAATCCTTCGTAAAAAATCCTTACTTTTCAAATACAATCCCGTATAACGTTCATAGTATTTATTTAAAAAATAATTTATTTCATTAGCCACATCATTACTAATCTTAATCTCTGATATCGAGCTAATATCTATTAAAGAATACATTCTAATTAACTTAATACTTTTAGGAGATATAATTTTTTCATTAATATAACAATTTTGACAGATAAATCCTCCTTCATCTGGGTCTAATGTTACTATTTGGGTTTTATTACCACATTTTATACAAGAATCTAAATTTAAACCTACGCCCAAATATGGTAAATATTTTAATTCTAATATATTGCTTAAAATCAAAGGATTATGACCTTGATTTAATTTTAAAACAGTATTAATAAATATATTATATATCTCTTGGTCTTGATTTTGTTTTATTACTTGGTAAGTTAAATCAGTCATATATGTCATATAACTAATTAATAAAATATCTCCTTTAATATACGACAAATTATCAATTACATCTATATCGATTAGATTAGATAGCTTATTTATATTATATTTAAGATGAAAATAACCATAAGTAAATTTTAATGTTTTAGTACGTAAAGGACTTTTAACACTTTTAACATTATGACACATTATTCCAATAAGACCTTTTTCTTTCGTTAAAACATTTATTATTTTGGAATGTTCTCCATATGGAGTCTCCGTTATTATAATTCCTTCAAATTTACTTACCATTATTACCACTTCTATTTTTTACCTTTATATTTAAGATAGTATTCTATTTTGCCGGTTTTTTTAAACATTTCCCAAGCTTCCTTTTTATTCATTAAAAGAACCCATCCTTTCTAAATATATAATGGGTTCTTTTATTCCTTTTTATTCACTAAATAAAATCTTTATCATTAAAACCTAATTCATTTAAGTATCTTTCTTTATCACGCCAGTTACGAATTGTCTTGACATAAAGTTCTAAATATACTTGCTTACCAATTAAGTTTTCAATATCTTTTCGGGCTTCTGTCCCAACACTTTTTAATAAAGAACCTTGTTTCCCTATAACTATTTTTTTAATTGAATCACGATCAACAATTATATCTACTGTAATATTAACGATATTCTTTTTTTCTTCATATTTGGAAGTAATACAGGTAATACTATGCGGTATTTCCTCTTCTGTAAGTCTAAAAATTTTTTCTCGTACAAATTCACTAACTAAAAAATTAATCGTATTTGTAGTGATTGTTCTTTCATCAAAATAACGCATATTATCTGTTAAATATTTCTTTATAACATCTAATAAAGTCTTTATATTATTTTTTTGTAAAGCCGAAATAGGTACTATATCAGCAAAATTATACAAATCTTTATATGAATTAATCACTTTTAGTAATTCAACATTATTAATTTTGTCAATTTTATTAAGCACTAAAACTACTTTAGCATTAGTTCCCTCTAAAGAACTAATAATCTTTTTGTCACCAGCCCCAATGCCTTCTTTAGCATCAACTAGTAACAATATAACATCAACATCTTTTGTTAAACTTTGAGCTTCCTTATTTAAAAATTTACCTAATTTATTTAAAGGTTTATGTATACCTGGTGTATCAACGAACACAATTTGGTATCCTTCCTCATTATAGATACCTTGAATAATGTTTCTTGTTGTTTGAGGTTTATTTGAAGTTATGGCAATCTTTTCATTTATTATCGTATTTAGTAAAGTCGATTTCCCTACGTTAGGACGACCAATTAAACTAACAAATCCACTTTTCATTAAAATATATTACCTACAAGTTGCATCACATATGGTAAGTAAATTACTATTCCAATCGCTGCCGCCATCATTGCCAAAACAAAAGTAGCTGCACTACCACAATCTTTAGCTATCTTAGCTAAAGGATGAATTTCTAAAGTTACTAGGTCAACAACTGCTTCAATAGCCGTATTAATAAGCTCAGCTGCCAAAACCATGCCAATTGCCATTAAACTAATTAACCATTCAGTACCATTAACTCCAAAAAAAATATTCACTAAAATTACAAGGATTGTCACAATAACATGAATTAACATACTTTGTTCATATTTATAAGCATAAATTAATCCATCTATTGAATATTTAAAACTTTTAAAAAATCTTTTTAAACCTCTTTTTTTGATTTCATCTCGTGATATTTTCGTCATTTAACATCAACTCCTGTAAAGAAAACATTACTTTTTCATCTTCTTCGTTCATATGATCATAACCTAATAAATGTAACAAGCCATGTACTGCTAAAAAAGAAAGTTCTCTTTTTTCACTATGTCCATAGGCTATGGCTTGCCTTTTCATTTGGGGAATACAAATAAATATATCCCCTAACACCCTTATACCATTATAACCTATATTATCATTATCTTCAAATGCAAAAGATATGACATCCGTTACTTTATCAACACCACGATATTTTTGATTAATTCTATGAATTTCTTCATCATCTACAAAAACAATGGAAAAAATAGCTTTATCTACTTTTTCATGCTGTAAAGTATGATCTAAAAGTGCCCATAAATAATCATAATCTTTATATAAATTGTTATCTTCAATTGTATAACTATTATCCATTAAAACCTACTCCCCATATATACCAAAATATTAAGCCAATAATCACCATAATTATAATAGCTAAAATATTATAAAAAATATTATTTTTCAAAAAACTTGGTAAGTGACGCTTGATTGCCAAAATACTTACATAAAACATAAAACCTAGAATCGAGCCTAAACAATTTAAAATAATGTCATCAATATCAAAAGCACGTCCTATTTTATACTGAATAAATTCAGCTGTCAAACTTATAATTAATGAAACAAACAAAATATGATGAATCTTCTTAGCATTCAAATAACTAGAAACAAAATAACCAAAGGGAATAAATAATAATATATTCCCTACCACATTATAATAAAAAGCTCTCGATCCAATTGCATATCTTGTCATTTCTTGAAAGGGGATAAAATTTACTCCACTAGCTGCATTCTCTGTACTTAATAATAAAAAATATAACAAAAGAATATAAATAATAAATAGTAAAGAGTAAAATTCCTTATAAAAGATAAACTTATCATGATTAATAAATACCTTGGCCAATTTCAACACAGCCATTATGATTACAAACAACGCTAACATGGGCCATGTATTTTTAATAGCCCAATAAAACGTATCATAAAAGGGAGATAAATTATTCATTTTAACCATCCTCTTGTTTAACATCTTCTATTTTTCCAATTTCTCTAGTACCAATTTCTTCTTCAGCTACTATAAATAATTCTATATCTATTTTACTATCATTTATATCTTTTTTCAAAACTTTTTGATCAATAATACGATAATCACCTTTTAAAGTATGTTTCATTTTTTCTTCAACTAACTTATTTATATTACTATTTAGTTCTTCTTGATTGTATTCTTTTGCCGAAACTTTAACTTCCACTTCTCTTTGTAAATATAATTCTATACCTAAAAAATTTACTATTCGTTTACTTTCGTCTTTATAACTCTTTAAGCGACTTTTAAAAATTTTAAAAGATTTATTATTAAATTTCACTAGTAAATTATAGCGATATTTATTTAACTTTTCAACATCTTCATAACTTCTTGGTAACGATAAATTAACTGTGTACCAGGTTCTACCATATACAGTTGCACTAGCACAAACTTGCTTTTTGGTTTCATTATTAAATGTAATATCTCCTGATACTAAAACATCGCCTTTTTTAACTGAATCATTTACATCAACGATTTCTTCCCCTTTACTACTTATAATTCTCGTTACAACACTATCTTTAGTTGAAACAATATTACAATAAGGCAATTCCTCTTCCTTATTTTTAACCACTTTTGGTTCAACATTTATAATATATTTCATTCCCTTACGTTCAATATTTAACCATTCAATAATATCTTTATTACTCTCAACTATCTTTTCTTTGATTAAATTTATTTTTTCATTTGATTTGATTAAAGAATAATTACTAATTCCGTTTTTATCTAATTCATTAAGCAATGTCCTTTTTAAATTTTTATCTTCCGTAATAACTGTAATATTTATAATAAAACGTGTAAAAATAAAAACTAATAATAAAATAAAACCTAAATATATAAAAGAAGTTTTATTTAGATAAATATAATTAATCAGTTTTTTCTTACCATAATATTTTACCACTTCAAAATTAAAAAATTTTTCAATTTTTGTAATTTCTTTATTATTAACTCTAATTGTAATACGGTCTTTATCATAAATAATATGATAAAGATTAATATTTAAATTTCTTATATATTTAATGGTCTTATTAGGTGATTTAGTTTTAATACATAAATCAATTAAATTATTTATAAGAGTATATAATACTTTCTATTTGACCATTAAATAATACTTCACTATCAATCATTTTAACAATTTTAAAATTTAAGCCTTTTATTTGCATAATAAAATGCATAAATTTAATTATTATTTGATTATCTGTTATTGATAATAATTTTTCATAATTAGTAATATAAATTTGGTTGTCAGTTAAATTTATAGCATATTCATTATTTTGAAAAACATTTTTTATATTATCTAATATCATTTAATCACCCAATTAAATATATGAAAAAAGACTACTTTATAGTCTTTTTATTTTAAAGGAAACAATAAATAAAAAAAGATGATTTACATCATCTAATCAACTTAATCTAGCTTTTACTAGCGAGCTTACTAAAGACATATCCGCGTTACTACCTAATCTACTAGTTGCTTCTTTCATAACTTTTCCCATATCTTTAATACTATTAGGTTTAAGTTCTGCAAATACATCATCTAAGACTTTATTTATATCGTCTTCACTCAATTCCTCTGGTAAATATTTTGTTAAACATTCAATTTCTTTATTTAAATTGGCTACTTCCAAAGTTTTACCATATTTACTATATTCAGCAATACTGTCTTTTCTTTGTTTTACTTGTCTTTTAATAACAGCTATTGCTTCCTCATCTGATAAATCATGCATTTTATTAATTTTTTCATTTTGCAGAGCCGTTTTTAAAAGACGAAGAACTGACAACTCAAATTTGTTTTGAGCTTTCATTGCTGCCGTCAAGTCTTTTACTATTACATCAGTTAAAGCCATATTAACACTCTCTATCTATCATTTTTTCTACGTTTACGGGAATTTCTAATCATTTCCTCTTTAGCCTTTCGTCTTTTTACCCCAGGCTTATCATAGCATTTTTTTTCTTTTAGTTTTGAAGGGACTCCACTTTTT
This sequence comes from uncultured Bacilli bacterium, assembly GCA_947631475.1. Lineage (GTDB taxonomy): Bacteria > Bacillota_I > Bacilli_A > RF39 > UBA660 > Coprovivens. The sequence goes on from CANRLI010000008.1 coordinate 24,312, forward strand.
GCAACTTTTACTTTAAATTTCTTTAAAGCCGCATCAATGTTGCCATTTTGTACTACTACTTTAGTCATTATATTTTCCCTCCCTTCATTAACTATTAATGATTATAACACCTCCTTATTTTTTTGACAAGAAAAAGCTTTATAATTATCCACAAACTTCCCTATCTTATCCATGTTGTTCTTAATAAAAAGAAGAGCCATAGCTCCCCTTTCTAACATTTTTTACCGGTGACAATAATCTTTAATGAACTACCAAAGGCTTTTCCCAGATTATATAGAGCTGTTATTCCTCTAGCAATAGCATTTAAAAATGCTGCCGAAGTATAACTACTAACTGCTCCTCCTCTTACCAATAAAAGTTCTTGATTGCTCATATTTCACCTACCTTTTTAAAGCACACGTTGTTTTATTTACAAACCCCGCAACTGCTCCGACAATAAAAGTTATAATGCCACCAATAATTAAACTGGCACCCATTGATATTTTGAGGCCTCCGCCTTCAACATTTAAGAGTTCTTCTTCTGTTAAACTCAAATTTAATCACCTTCCATCATATTTATTATTTTTCTTAAAATTCTTTGCTTATTATAAATGACTTTAAAGTTAATTATTCGACTTTGACTTACTATATTGGTTTTAATATTAACATTTTCATAAACAACCCCTTCATTTAAATAAGGTTCTTCATACACAACATCCAATATTTCATATGCATTATTTTGATAATCAATTTTACTGTTTTTGGTTAACAAATCAACATAATTATAAGGTATAGTTGCTTTAATTACACACTCACTATCACAAGTTATTAAACCAGTTAATTTAAAAGAATCATAAGTATAAATTTTATATGAAAAGAATAAAATAATCAAAAAAATTATCAATGAAACAAAAACTATTAATACATGTCGATTAGGACTTTTATCTAACAATGCTATCTTACTATTCATATGACTCTTTCATCTCTAACACATTACTAAAATATGTATTATCAGTATGTGAAATATAAATTAACGTTGTATTTTTCAAATATCGATCAATATTAGATAAAATCTCCGTTTCAGACTTCCTATCAATTTCACTCAATGATTCATCCAAAATCAAAATTTGCGGTTTTCTTAAAAGTGATCTAGCTAATATTATTCTTTGTCTTTCTCCACCACTTAAATTAAAACCACTATCATATAAATAAGAATCTAAACGTAAAGACTTTTTATCAATTATTTCATTAACTTTAGTTATATTTAAAACTTCATTTAATTCATTAATATCAACATACTTATTTAACGTAATATTGTTCCTTATCGTATCAGAAAATATTTTTTCACGTTGTGAAACATATAAAATATTTTTTCTTATCGTATTTAAAGAATAATCCTTCAAATCAATATCATTAATCCTTATAATCCCTTCATACTTAACAATATTTCTATTCAGAATTTGACACAGAGTACTTTTACCACATCCCGATGGCCCTTTTAAAACGACATGAGCATTAACGGGTATTTTTAAACTGACATTTGCTAAAGATTTATGATAATCATCATAACTATAAGAAATATTCTTAAATTCAATATCACCATTTTTAAATTTTTCTACTCTTCCTCTTTTGACATTTTCAATATTTAAAAAATCAGCTATCTTATTAAAAGACATTTTTATTAAATGATACTTAGGTAAAAGATTAATTACATTTTCAATCGGACTAATAAAATATGTAACTAAACTATTAAACGTTATTAATTCTAATAGTGACAACTTATTTTGACTAACTAAATAAATTCCAAAGCTTGTTATGATAAACAAACCTAGTTCATTAATAACATTTTTAATCGTTGAAACAATATTGATAAATTTTGCATACTCCAAAGAATCTTTTTCATAAAGTGAAAATTTTTCTTCTATCTTATCTTCATAATAATCAATAAGATTTAGATTACTAATCGACTCTAATGAAGCAATCTGCTCTCCTAAAAATGAATTAAACTCCGTTTCTAAATCGATGTTATTATTTATTTTCTTTTGAATAAACGGACTAACAATTAAACCTGTTATAATATAAAGAAGTGAAATTATGCAAAGAATTAAAAACAATTTACTACTTATTTGAAAAAGAAAATAAATCGATCCAATCGTTAAAGACAAATCTAGAATAATAGTCATAAAAATATCTGAAAAAAGCTCTTTGATATTATATATTTCATTTACTCTAGTTAGTATCTCACCACTAGTTCTTGATTTAATAACATCCAAAGGGAGATTGAAAATATGAGAAATAAAATCAGATATTAATCTTAAATTAATATTTTTATTTAAATATATAGCAAGTTCATTTTTTAAATATTCATAAAATAATTTTAATATATTAATTACTAAAAAAACTATCATAATAAAAATTGTCGTTTTTTCATAACTTTTTTCAGCAGCATTAGTTATTATTTTAAAATAATAACTAGTAATAATTGACAATATTGTAATTAACACATTAGCCAAAAATATCTTTATTAATAACTTATTTTCTTTAAGGGTGAGATTAATAAATAAATTCTTAATATTATTATTTATATTGTATAGAGGTATTTGTTTGTATGGTTTAAAAACTAATATTATATTTGTCCAGCTTTTAATAAATTCTTCTCTGCTCACTTTCTTATATCCATAAGCTGGATCCATAATATAAATATAGTTTTTATAAATTTTATAAATTACGACAAAGTGGTTTAAACCCTTTTCCGTAATTATATGTGCTATTGCCGGCAAGATTATATCATCATCTATGGCTTCTAATTTTTGACCTAACGCATTAAATCCATATTTTTTAGCTGTTTTAATTAAATTATAAGCAGTTGTTCCTGAGCTATTCGTTCTTGTCTCAATTCTTAATGTTTCAAGTGGAATATAACCATGATAATACTTTATAATAGACTCTAAACAACAAACGCCACAATCTTTAATATCATTTTGTCTCACTATATATTCTTTTTTCATACTTCCTCCCTTCACTTTATATTTTCTATAAATAAGAGCTAATTCCTTTTAAAAAATAAAAAAAGATTAGAAATCTAATCTTCTTCATAAGTCGTTGGATCTTTTTCAGGTATTTTACAATGGTCGGCATCAAATAAACATGTTGTACACTGTGTAAACTTTGAGGTATCATTAACAATCAAAGTATTAAACAAATAATTTATCGCCGATGGTAAAAGAAATATAATAACCCCAGCCACTGCTTTTTTTATTAATACATTAATACTAGCTTTTAAATCATCTACTTTACCTGATATAATCGTTTTTGATAACGTAATAATTCCGGTAATAATTATAATTAATGGAATAACAATCTTTACAATATTTATCAGTAAACCAAGAATCATAAAAGTTCTACGTACTCCAGGATATTCACAAAAATATAAATTAGAATCAGTCGCAGCATAAGTAATTAAAGGTAAAGACATAAATAACATCAAAAAAACTGAAATTATAATGCGCCATTTGTTACTTTTTTTAAAGGAATTCATTAATATCACCCAATAATATAATAATATAAATCATAAAAATAGTAAAATAAAAGTATAAAAATTAACGTCAATTAATATTATTAATTAGTAATGGAGGAATTGATATGATTAATAAACAAAGTATATGGTTTACCTTTTTATTTAGTATTATCTTAGTACTTAGTATTTTCTATGTAAGTATGAACGAAAACAAACTAAGCGATTTTATAGAAATACAAGATGATACTGAAACATCCCTTGTTGTAAACGAAAGTACCGAATTAGTTGCTTTACGCGTTCAAAGTGACGAGGAAGTCTTAGAAACAATCAATAACTTACAAAATGTCATCTTAAACGAGACAAGTGACTTACAAAGCAAAAATGACGCCTATAACGAACTTATGACTATTTCTAACAATAAGAGTATTGAAGAAAAACTCGAAAAAATAATTAACAACGAGTTTAAATATGAATCTTTTGTCAAAATCAATAACAACAATGTGACAATTGTTGTAGATGCATCAAAACATGATTACAAATTAGCTAACGATATTATCAGAAGAGTTAAAGAAGAATTTAAGGAAAACAAATATATAACTGTTAAGTTTAATTAACATTGTTTATTATTCTTCATAAAATATAGTAGTAAGAAAGAGAGATATGTATGAAGAATATATTAACAAAACGTGAAAAAGAAGTGTTTGATTATCTAATACTTAATTACACTACTGAACAGATTGCAAGAACGATGATGATAAGTGAAAAAACTGTTAGAAATCACATATCTAATGTCATTCAAAAATTAGGTGTCAGTAGCAGAGGTCAAGCCGTAATTGAATTATTAAAATTAAATGAAATAAAATTATAAACCCTTTTAAAGGGTTTTTATTCTGAAAATATTTTTCAATAATATAATTAATTAGGTGATTTAATGTTAAAACGTATTACTTTTCAAAAAATAGCCATATCTACTCTTCTTTTCTTATTAGCTTTCCTTCTTTATAATTTTCCCGAAGAATTAAAAGCTGAAATACCTAACCATAGTGATAAAAAAATTAATATATATTTAATCGATGAAAATGATTTTGTCAGTATGACAGAGATAAGTTCAAATAACAATAGTATCAATGAAAAAATTGAAAATCTTATTAAATCATTAACTATAAATTCTTTAAATAATACCAACATTCCAAAAGGATTTAAAGCAATAATCCCAGCTGGAACAAAAATCATTGATTATAATCTAGAAAATGGCTTACTAAAAATTAATTTTAGTAAAGAATTTTTAAACATTAGCGAAGAAAACGAAGAAAAAATGTTAGAATCCATTATTTATTCCCTAACAACTATCAAAGATATTAAAAAAATTATGATTTTTGTTGAAGGCCAACATTTACAAGAACTACCTAAATCACATAGAAAACTTGATTTATATTTAGATCGCAGTTATGGCATTAATAAAGTATATGATATTACAACCTTTAGCAATACTAAAATGGTTACAGTATATTATTTAAGAAAAGGTGAAAACTATTATTATGTTCCTATAAGTCATATTATAAATAGTAATGATGAAAAGATTGAAATCATAATTAATAGTTTAAAAAGTAATCGTTTAAATAGTAGTAATCTCTTAAGTCATCTTGATTATCAAGTAGAATTAATGAATTATGAAGAAAACGAAAATTCTTTATTACTTAATTTTAATGATGTTTTATTATCTAGTATTTATAATGGTAAACTAAAAGAAGAAGTTAAATATGCCATATCATATTCCATTTATGATACTTTAGGAGTCAATAACATTATATTTGAAATTAATGGTCAAACAATCGATGAATTTAGGCTTGAAAACTAAACTATTTTATTATATAATCAATATGTTCCATGAGTTAATGTCCTCGTAGCTCAGCTGGATAGAGCAATCGCCTTCTAAGCGATCGGTCAGGTGTTCGAATCACCTCGGGGACACCA
>CANRLI010000009.1 GCA_947631475.1 uncultured Bacilli bacterium
TTAGAATGTTTTATTCATGGTGCAATGTGTACGAGTATGAGTGGTCGTTGTGTTTTATCTAATTATGCAACTAACCGGGACAGTAATCGTGGTGGTTGTGCGCAAGTTTGTCGCTTTACTTTTGACCCAGAAAATGCTAAAGAAGTCTTTAGTATGACACCTAAAGATTTAAATATGGTCAGTCATATCAAACAGATGATTGATCTTGGTGTTAATTCTTTTAAAGTAGAAGGACGAATGCGTAGTGTTTACTATATTGCGACTGTTATTTACGTATATCGTCATTTAATCGATAAAGTAGTAAATAATACTATAAATGATGCATATACTAAATATTACCTAAGTATATTAAATAGATGTGCTAATCGTGATTCAACAAGTCAATTTTTTAATAGTTTACCAGGTCCAAACGAGCAGTATTTTCTCGGTCGTGATGAAATAAGTAACAAAGATTTTTTAGGTCTTGTCAAAGAATATGACTCCCAAGCCAAGATTGTTACTCTCGAGCAAAGAAATTATTTTAAACCCGGAGATATCGTCGAATTTTTTGGTCCTCAAACGGAAGTTTTTACATTTACAATTCCTCATGAACTATCTAACGAAAAAGATGAACTAATCACCGTTGCCAACCATCCTCAAATGATTGTTAAATTCAAAATTGATAGGCCATTATATCCTAATGATATGATGCGTATTAAAGTGTTTGACATTTCTGATTTTTTGTAGTATTCTTAGGAAGATATTTTTGAAGGAGATGCTTTAAATGACAAAAAAAGATGAAATCTTACTAACAGCCCAAGGATATGCTGAATTAGAAGAAGAATTAAATGATTTAAGAGTAAATAAAAGAGCTGAAAATGTTTTAGCTATCAAAGAAGCTAGAAGTCACGGCGATTTATCTGAAAACTCAGAATATGATGCAGCCCGTGATGAACAAGCTAAAATTGAAGCTAGAATTCAAGAACTTGAATATAAATTAGAACATGCAACAATTATCTCTAAAAAAGATAAAACTCATGTTAATGTAGGTAGTGAAGTAACTATCCAATATGTTGAAGATAACGAAGAAGAAGTATACACGATTGTAGGATCTTTAGAAGCCGACCCATTTGAAAATAAAATAAGTAATGAATCACCAATTGGTGTTGCTATAATGGGTAAAAAAGTTGGCGACATTATTTCCGTAGTTGGACCAAATGGTTCATATGACGTTAAAATATTAAAGATAGCTTAAAGTATAGCTGTCCTTTTTATTGTAAATTATAAATTTGTAATGTATAATATGTTAAGTTGAAGGAGATTGGTGTTATGAAAAATGTACACGAGATAGAAATTGAAATCAAAGGTAGTGAATGGACTAAAATTCTTGATACTACTTTTACTAAGAAAAACAAAGATTTAAAAGTAGATGGTTTTAGAAAGGGAAAATGTCCTAAAAATATATATCTTCAAAAATTTGGTATTGAGTCCTTATATATGGATGCTGTAGATGCAGCTGCTGGTAGTGCTTATACTAAAGCTTTAACAGATAATGATTTATTACCCGTATGTGAACCTAAAATGGATGTTAAAGAAATTGATAAAGACCATGTTAAATTTGTTTTTACAATTATTACTAGACCAGAAATTAAATTAGGTAAATACAAAAATTTAGGTATTAAAAAAGACGAAGTTAAGGTAAGCAAAAAAGAAATCGATGAAGAAATAGCAAGACTTTCTTCAAGATTTGCTGAAATAGTCGTAAAAGAAAATGGAACTGTTCTTGAAGGCAACACAGCTGTTATTGACTTTGAAGGAATCGTTGATGGTAAACCATTAGATGGTGGTATAGGAGCAAATTATCCATTAGAAATTGGTTCTCATACATTTATCCCTGGCTTTGAAGAAGGCCTTGTTGGTATGAGTGTTGGTGAAACGAAAGAACTTAAGTTAAAATTCCCTGAAAATTATACTAAAGAATTAGCTAATAAAGAAGTTACCTTTAAAGTTACAGTTAGAGAAATTAAAGAAAGAGTTTTACCAGAACTTAATAAAGATTTTTATGCTGACTTAGGTTATGAAAATATTGAAACTGAAGAAGAATTTAGAAAAGAAGTTAAACAAGCTTTAACTGAACGTAAAAATGAAGAAGCTAAAAATAAATATTTAGATGATGTTTTAGATGCAGCATCTAAAAACATTGAAGTTGAACTTAACCCTGAAATCATTGATGATGAAGTTCATCGTATGTTAAATCAATTTGGTGAACAATTAAAAATGCAAGGGTTAAGTCTTGATCAATATCTTCAATTTACTGGGGCAACGCAAGAAGATATTCATAAACAAATGGAACCAGAAGCCATTAAACGTGTTAAATATCGTTACTTAATTGAAGAAGTAGCCAATGCTGAAAAGATTGAAATTACAGACGAAGAAGCCGAAAAAGAATCAGCTAACATGGCTGCTAACTACGGTATGGAAAAAACTGAATTCCTATCACGCTTTGGTGGTTTAGATATCGTTAAATACGATATGAGAATGCGTAAAGCTTTAGAAATTCTTAGTCAAGAAGACCAAAAGTAATTATCAAATTACTTTTTTTATTTTAAATAAAACTAGAAGTTATAAAAAAGCAAAAAAATTTAATTAATAGTTATACTTATTAAACTAAAGAATAATAAAAATAATTTTTTTGCTTTTTTTTCTGTAAAAAAATGTAAAAATCATAGACAAAAAATTTTGAAATCTTTATAATAAATTTTAAATATTAATCTTGTAGGAGGCGAGACATGAAAAATAATTTACCCGTAATGCTTCTTAAAAAAATAGCTCTCTTGCCTTACCAAGATATTCGTCTTGATTTAAATAATGATATTAGTAGTAAAGTAATTGATTTAGCAATTAATAAACATAATAGTGAAATTTTAATTGTTTGTCCTAATGATCCATATGAAGAAGCTCCTGATGTTTCTGATTTACCAGCTGTTGGAGTTGTCGGTAAAATTAGAAGTAAGATGCCTTTACAAACTGGAAATTTACGAATAGTCGTTAGTGGTTTTAAAAGAGTAAAGATTTTAGAATATGTTAACGAAATAGCTGATGGCGATATATTAAAAGCTCACACCATGGATATTAATCTCCCAAGATTTGATGAAGTTGAAGAAACTACCTTACGTCGTAAAATTATGCAATTATTAAATGAGTATATTGAATGCTCATCCGTTGTTAGTAATAGTGTCCTATCAAGTATTAAAGATTTAGAAGATATTAATAAAATTACGGATATGATTGTCTCTTTCATGCCTTTTACTATTGAAAAGAAAATATTATATATGCAAGAAATAAATCCGTTGCATCGTGCCAATGCTTTAGTTTATGATTTATCAATTGAATTACAAGTTACGCAATTAGATTTAAAACTAGATGAAGCTTTAAGAGATGACTTTGAACGTACGCAAAAAGAATTTGTATTACGTGAAAAAATGGATGAAATCAAAAAGGAATTAGGGGAAACTGATTTAAAAGATGAAATAATCGGTGATTATTTAGAAAGAATTAATAATCTAAAATGTGATGGTCGTTTAAAAAACAAATTAGTTAATGAGGTAAAGAAACTTGATTATACTAATGAGGTAAGTCCTGAAGTAAGTATTATTAGAAATTATCTTGATTTAGTTTTAGATTTACCATTTGGAATTGTCAATGAAGATGAACAAGATTTAGCTAAAATTAAAAAAAGTTTAGACGAAACCCATTTCGGTCTTGATAAAGTTAAAGATCGTATTATTGAATATATAGCTGTTAAATCACGTAATAAGACTTTACGTAGTCCAATTATATGTTTAGTAGGGCCACCTGGCGTAGGTAAAACTTCTTTAGCTATGGGGATAGCCAATAGTCTTAATAAGGAGTTTTATAAAATAAGTGTTGGCGGTTTAAATGATTCAGCTGAATTAAATGGTCATCGTCGTACCTATATCGGTGCTAGTCCTGGTAAAATAATTCAAGCTTTAAAAAAATGTGGCACTAGTAATCCTCTAATCTTAATTGATGAAGTCGATAAAATGGTTAAAGATTATAAAGGTGATCCTGCTTCTGTCTTATTAGATATTTTAGATCCTGAACAAAATAATAAATTTATCGATAATTATGTTGAAGAAGAATTTGATTTATCAAAAGTAATGTTTATTTTAACCGCTAATAATGAAGAAGATATTCCTGAAGCCTTATATGATCGTCTAGAAATCATTGAATTATCCAGTTACACTGAATTTGAAAAATTAGACATTGCAAAGCAATACTTAATTCCCAACATATATAAAGAACACCTTGTTTGCAGTAAAGAAATTAAATTCCCTAATGAAATTATCTTAGATATTATTAATCGCTATACTAAAGAAGCTGGGGTTCGTGACCTCCAACGTAACCTAAGTACGATTGTCCGTAAAATAATCACTAATTCGATTAAAGAAATTAATAGTCCCATTAAAGTTACGGTTAAAAAAAGTGATTTAAATAAGTATTTAGGTCCATATAAATATGATATTAAAAATGAAGCCATAACTAATCATATTGGACTTGTTAATGCTTTAGCGTATACGCCAATGGGCGGATTAGTAATGCCGATTGAAGCAACTATTTACGATGGTAAAGAACAAATATTAATAACGGGCATGGTTGGTCAAGTAATGGATGAAAGTGTTAAAGTAGCTCTAAGTTATATCAAATCTTTCCAAAAAGAATTTAATCTTTCCCCTAAATTATTCCAAAATAAAGATCTTCATCTTCATTTCTTAGAAGCCGCCATAAAAAAGGATGGTCCATCCGCTGGTGTATCTATTACAACCTCTATTCTTAGTTTACTTTTAAATAAAGAAGTTCCTAAAGATATTGCGATGACCGGAGAAATCTCCTTAAAAGGGGATATCTTAAAAGTTGGAGGCTTAAAAGAAAAGATAATTGGTGCTTATAATAATGGTGTTACGAAAGTATTCATTCCTTATACCAATGCTTGTGACTTAGAAGAATTACCCGCAATTATAAAAAAGAAAATCAATATAATCCTAGTTAAAAATTATCAAGAGATATTTAATGCTATTTTTAGTAATTAAATTCTCTTTTTTTCATAATATAGACTAGGAGGAAAGATTATGAGAGAAATTATACCTTTTAGTAAGGAAATAGTATTTAAAACCAATATAGCTAGTATTACAAGTATCTCATTAGAACATGAAGAAAAAGTATTTGATGGGGAAGTAAGAGGCGATTTTATTATTCTTGGTGATTATAAAATTCATAATGATACTACGGAAACTGAATTATTTAAATTTCATTTGCCTTTTACTACTATCTTACCTGAGAATATAAAAAAAGAGACCATTAAAGTCGATATTGAAGACTTTACCTATGAGCAGACCGAACCTGATGTTTTAAAAGTAAATATTGATTTTAGTGTTAGTGGTGAAGAAAATGAAGAACCAATCACTCGTCTTGAAGATTTACCAAATCCTAATGATTTAACTGAAGATGAAAAGCTAGATGTTAATGATTACGATGAAAATATTACCCGTGAAATTGAAAAATTCCTTGAAGCTAAAAATGAAGACTCAGAAACATTACCGGAAGAAGCTTTAGAAACAGTTAAAACTGAACCAACACTAGACGATTCATTACCTGACTCTTCATTAACTCGTAATACTGATGAAACAAAAGTAGATAATCAAGCATCAACGACTAATGAATACGTTACTTATCACATTCACATTGTTAAAGAAAGTCAAACTATTGAACAAATTGTTAACTTATACAATACTAACTTAGAAACTATAAAACTATATAATGAGATTGATAAAATTAAAACTGGTGACAAACTAATAATTCCTGAGTATCTCGATGACTAAAAGTTTAGAAGTTATCAATGAACTTTACAAGCCCTACAAGATTACCAAAAAGAATAGTGTCCTTATCCTCAATACAATGACTGGTGATTATGTTGTAAAACCTAATCCTCATATCAATTATGCTACCTTATATCAATATCTTAAAAGTCGTAACTTTAACTATTTACCAGAGTTATCTTTAGATAGTCGTGATGATTTAGTCGTCTTAACCTATCAAGAAGATATTATGATAGATAAAGAACAAAAAGCTCTTGATTTAATTAATTTAGTAGCTTTATTACATAGTAAAACTAGTTACTTTAAAAGTGTAACTAAAGATAAATATAAAGAAATATACGATAATATTTTAAATAATATCAATTATATTAATAATAAATATGAAGAATGTTTTAAAACTTTTTTACAAGAAGAATATACTATACCTAGTCATTATTTATTCTTAAGAAATTATTCTTTAATATATAATGCCAGTAAGTATACCTTAGATAAATTAGAATTATGGTATAACGAAATAAATGATCAAACTAAACAACGCGTTGCTCTTCTTCATAATAATTTAAGACTTGATCATTTTATCAAAAATGATGATGAATACTTAATTAGTTGGGATAATTATACCTTTGATAGCCCAGTCCTTGATTTGTATCACTTTTATCAAAATGAATGGGCTAATGTATCTTTTACTAGTATAATGGATACTTATAATAGTAATTTTGAATTATCTAAAGATGAAAAAATGCTTCTTGATATTCTAATTAGTATACCTTTAGATGTTGATTTTAACCACTCAGAATTAGAAAATTGTCAAAATGTTCGCGAACTTATTAATTATTTAAATCATTCATCAAAGATTGTCTTTAATGACTAAAAAGGCCATAATAAACGGAATAAAAGAAAAAATAAAATAAATGTTTCAATTAGTAAAACGATTATATTAAAACGTAATGGTAAGACTAAGGTTATAATAATTTGATAAAAGATTAAAATACTTAAACAAAATATCAATATTAAAGTTAAAAATGAATTTCGCGGACGAGGATGTCGCATTTTTATCACCTAATATAAAATATGTTAAAGAAACTTTAAATGTTTCTTTTTTTATGATAAAATGTATTTAGTATTGTAGTGGCAGGTGGTATCTGATGAAAAGATTTTATATTATTTTATTTAGTGTTTTATGTTTATCTGTTATATTATTAGGTCTTTCTTATTCCCAAGAATCAACTGATAATACGATAGGTCTAAATGAGGAAGTAGCAACTGATTTAAGAGTTATTTACTCGGCTAATCCTCATAATATAGAAGTAATGGATAGTATTACTCGCGATATAAGTATTACTAATCGTTTAACTTCATCTAATAGTTATTTTATTTATATAAATACAACTAATCCGCAAGATATTACTTATTCTTTAGATAATAAAGAAGAAATACCTTTAACTAAAAAACTTATTTATATAGGTAATTTAAATTCTTTTGGTCAAGCAAATGATCAAGTAACTCATCAATTACAAATATATAATAAAAGTAATAATCCTATAAAAGTAGATCTGGCAGTCGTTAAAGATAATCATCTTTTAAAAGACTATCTTCTTAATGATTCTCAAGTTTATATGGATACTGAAGAAAATTACCGTTATTATGGGGCTACTGTCAATAATTATCTTAAGTATAACGATCAAATATATCAAATTGTCGGTTTAATTAATAATAAAATAAAAATAGTTAGATTCACTGATACATTAGATGCCTTTGTTGATTTTAATAACTATCTTACGCTTTATGACTACTTCCAAAGCTTTAACTCATCTTCTGTGACTCTTGAAAATAGCAGTAATTATCAAACATGGTTAAATCAAGTTAGCGATTATTGGTTACTTGATACAGATGGTGAAACTAAGGCTTACTGTGTTACCAATGGTTCTATTTTATTAGAAGAAAAAACTAATCTTAAAAATAATTATGAAGTTATAGATCTTTTAAATGATATCAAAATTATAGAAGGTGATGGTTCATATGACCATCCATACGAGGTCGCTTATGAAAGTTAGTAAAAATCTCCGTAAACAAATAATAATAGAAATAATAGCTTTAATTTTCTTTATTGCTGTTATCTTTTATGCTGTTTATGCAATTAAAAAAAGTCATAAAACTGATGTATCAGATTATGAAGGTTATGTCGTTGTCCTAAATGATGAAAAAGTAGGTGAAGTAAAACCTTTAAGTGATGGTGCTGGTCTTGAACAAGAAGGTCTTACTTATACGGTAACTAACAATAATAAAGTTAAGTCTTCTTATAAAATAGTTGTAAAACCTAATACTACTGATGAAGACATTTTAAAACAAATAAGAATCAGTACTGATGATTTATATATCGAAGATTTAACATCCTTAGAAAAAACAAATGATGGTTATATTATAACGACAAATGAATTAGATGCAGGTTATACTAAGATTCATCTTATAAAATATTGGTATAAACTTAATACGGATTCTAAAAACATCAAAAAAGATCTTAAATTTGACTTTCGTTTAATTAAAGAAGAAGCGTAAGTAAGACTACTGTTAAACCACTAAATATTAATAAATGTCCTAAACGATATTTAAGATATTGTCCATAATTTAAAGAAGTATCATTAATGATACTTTTTATTTGACATTCAATACATAACCCACAAGAAGAAAGAGCTATTAAAGTAAAAAATAACTTAGTTATTAAAGGTAAATTAACGATACTTAAATGATTTAAAGCCGTTGTTATCTCTAAAATACTTAAGATACTTGTTTTAAGATATATATTATTAATTAAATTAATAGGTAAAGTATTAAAAAAGATAATTGTTCCTAATATAACAATTAAAGTATTAATACTCTTCGTAATACTATTTACTAATACAGTTAAAGGATTACTTTTTTGATACGTAAAGACTATTTTGGGGGGCTTAATAAGAGCAATTAAAATAAAATTAGCTAAGATATTAGCTCCCATAATAATTAAACTTGTCTTTGTATTAAAAATCATCTTTAAAAATGTATAAGTAAAAATAGGGGATGTATACTTACTAACTGCTAATAATTTAGTAATATCCATCTCATACTTATTTAAAATATAGGCGTTGGTTGGTGAACCACAAATTATACTTAAAAGATAAAAATAGTTTAGATGCAAATATTTATTAATGTAATAGGGAATATTTGAGTTATATAAAAGATCAGCAATTATAAAAGTTGGTAATAATGAAGGAATAATTTTACTAATCCATAACTGAATACTTAAGATTGTTTGATTTTTAATGACTACAGAGTTCGTAAGACAATAAATAAAATAGCTACTTAATATTGTCAATAATAAAAACTCTTTAACTATATTTTTCATATTTTTTCACATCCAGTGATATAATAATTATGGTGATATAATGTTTACTAAGATTTATGAGAATATCAAAGAATTTATGAAAGAAAACTATGTTTTTTTAATTATTTTGTTTGTTATTATTGTCTTTTTTAATATTCATTTACCTTATGAAGTTGATATGCCCGGCGGAACAATCGATTTAGGTAATCGTATATTAGTTAATGGTGAAGAAACAAGTATAAGTGGTAGTTTTAATATGGCTTATGTCTCAGTAGCTAAAGGCAATATTCCTTATCTTTTACTAGCTTTTATCCTACCTGATTGGGACATTGTAAGTGAAAGTGAAACTAAATATGAAAATGAAACTATTGAGCAAGCCAACGAACGTGATAAATTGTATTTAGAACAAAGTAAAGATTATGCGACAGCCGTTGGCATGACCGCCGCTAATATTCCTTATGAAGTAACTAATAAAGTTAATTCCGTCGTTTATATTGATCCTAAAGCTCATACTGATTTACAAGTCGGTGATAATATAAAATCTGTTAACGGAAAGATAATCGAAGATATTAATGAAATATCTGCTATTGTCCAAGAAACGGATGAAGGAAGCTCCCTTGAAATTGTTGTTCTTCGTGATAATAAAGAAATAACTACTACTTCTACGGTTTATCGCGAACAAGATAAAAAATATATTGGGGTTTCTTCGATAACTACCTTTGATATCAATAGTGATACAAAAGTCGAAATAACTTCTAAGACAACTGAATCAGGCCCTAGTGGTGGTTTAATGATGAGTTTAATGGTCTACAACGCTCTAACTAAACAAGACTTAACTCATGGTAAAAAAATCGTTGGTACCGGAACCATTTCTTTAAATGGTCAAGTAGGTGAAATAGGGGGCGTAAAATATAAATTAATGGGGGCGGTTAAAGATCATGCCGATATCTTTTTAGTCCCCGAAGGCAATTATCAAGAAGCTCTTGAAGTAAAAAAAGATAAAAAATATGATATTGATATTGTCAGTGTTAAAACAATTAATGATGCTATAACATATTTGGAGGGCTTATCGTGAATTATTACGACCATCATGTTTTAAATTATATCAACCATGACCTGCAAACTAGTCAAGATTTTGCCGAATGGTATAAAATAGTTCATAATATTTTGATTCATCCAGAGTTTCAAAAACGTAAATTATTTATGCATCATCATAATAAAACCGTTTGGGACCATTCCATCTTAGTCTCTTTTAAATCCTTTATATTAGGCAAATCCTTAAAGGCGGACTTTCAAATATGTGCAATAGCGGGCTTACTACACGATTTTTATAGTCAATCCTGGCTTAGTACTCCTGAATTAGAAAAATTAGAAAATGGTCGTTATACAACTTTATTAAAAGAATCTAAACCATGGTATAAAAAACACGCCTTTACTCATGGCGCCGATGCTACGCAAAACTATCATAAATATTTTCCTGAACTAATCAATAAAAAAATAGATGATGCCATTACCAATCATATGTTTCCGCTTACCTTAACTCCCCCTCATTATAAAGAAAGCATAATAATTTCTATCGTTGATAAAATAAATAGTTTTAAAGAACTACCAAGTTTTACTACTCTTTCTAAAAAAATAATCTTTAATACTTATCATTATTTACACAATAAAATATAATGTCAAATACTGTTAAATTTTGCCAACTAACCTTGCAAGCTGACATTATATCAAGTAAAATAAATTATATGTGTTAGGAGGAATAGTATATGTACTCAGACAAATTACCTAGATATATAGTTATACTATTTTTACTATTACTTGTTATCTTAATTACGATTAGTGCTTGATTGATGAAAATCAATCTTTTTTTATGATATTAATTGATTTTTTACTTCACATATTGTAAAATTAATTATGATATAGGAGAGTAATAATATGAGAAAGTTTGATCCTGATAAAGAATTAGCTAAAATTCAAAACAATCAAAAAAGTAATTTTAATACTAGTAAATTAAGTAATATGTTTGTCCCTTTACTAGTTATTGGTTGTTGTCTTTTATCAATCGTTGCTATTACCTTTTCAGCTACTTTAGCTAATGATAAAGATTTATATAAAGTACGGGTTGATGTTATCGGCCAAGATGATACGACCTTTACTCGTAATGTCTCATCGGGAGCTTTTAGAGCCATTCTTACTGAAGCTAATACCCCAGGTAATTTAACTTGTTCCTCTGGTTCATTAAATTATGATCCAAATACTGGGGCCATTTCTAGTCCCTATCTTAATCAAGATACTACTTGTATATTATCTTTAACTCCTAATGTTTTAAATAATCTTTCTATTGAATCTTTATTAAGTATTAACGACAATGAAGGAATTTCATATTATTTTAAAGGCGATGCCACCAATAATTATATTATAGTTAATAATATGTTATTTAGAATTGTTAGAATAAATGGTGATGGTTCATTAAGAATAGTTCTTAGTGATGTTATCTTATCATCTAATTATGGTGATTTTAATAATTACAATGATAGTAATCTTAAAAATGTTTTAGATGAATGGTTTATAGCTAATTTTAATAAAGAGCCTTATATAACTAATAGTGCTTATGATTATACTAATTATGAAACATATGATTTAAATGATTTAATTAATTTAGAAGGTTACTTCTATGGCCCAGTAGGTACTTTAAGTGTTAAAGAAGTAGCATTAATTACTAAAGATTTACCTAATAGTTATTTAGATACGATGAAAGGCTTCGTATTAATGAATGGAAATGGTGCCGATAATGTTTGGGCTTACCAAAATAATCAGATAGTTAGTGTTTCCTCTTACGATGTCTTAAGTGTACGACCAGTTATTAATATTAATGTAACTAAATTAAGTGGTTCTGGTACTCAATATAATCCATATAAAATAGAAGAATAATTCTTCTATTTTTTTTAGTATTTTGTTATAATAAACTTTGTGATGAACATGAAAAGAAATGAAGTAGATCGAAGCAAATTAAGTCCTGGTATGAAACAATATATGGAGATTAAAGATGAATATCCCGATGAATTATTATTTTATCGTTTAGGGGATTTTTATGAGCTTTTTTTTGAAGATGGTATTTTATGTAGCCGTGAATTAGAATTAACTTTAACTGGTAAAAATGCTGGTTTAGAAGAACGTGTCCCAATGTGTGGGGTTCCTTTTCATAGTGTTAAACCCTATATTGAAAAACTAGTTAGTAAAGGCTACAAGATAGCGATTTGTGAGCAATTAGAAGACCCTAAAAATGCTAAAGGAATGGTTAAACGTGGCGTTGTTCAGGTTATTAGTAAAGGAACAATCGTTGACTATGACATGTTAAATCAATATGACCATAACTATCTTGGTAGTATTTTAAATATTAATAATCAATATACTCTTACTTATAGTGATATATCTACTGGTTCTCTTTATATATTAGATATCCCTAAAGATCATCATAAACTTATTAATACCATTTTAAATTTAAATATCCGTGAAGTAATCTTTTATGATGATACTGAAAAAGAATTAATTGATTTAATTAGTCATACCTATGGTATAGATGTTTCGATTTGTAGTAATTATCTAGAAGATCAATATGCATACTTATATCAAGATTTTCATGAAATGAATCATATTTTGGGAGTTAAACATCTTCTATATTATTTAGTTGTTAAAGAGTTAAAAGACTTAAGTCACCTCGAAAAAGTAGAAATCATTAATCCTCAAGAATATCTTGAGATGGATGTTCATACTGTCCGTAATTTAGAATTATTTGAAACATTACGTCTTAAAGAAAGAACATATAGTTTAATATGGCTTCTTGATAAAACTAAGACAGCCATGGGTAGTAGACGTTTAAAAGATTGGTTAGCTAATCCCTTAAAAGATAAAGATAAAATTCAAAAACGATATGATATGATCGAAAAATTACAAAAAGAATTTATTATTAAAGATCAACTAATAGCTGATTTAGATGAGGTATATGACTTAGAAAGACTATGCGGTAAAACTATCTGTGGTAATTTAAATGCACGTGATGTTCTTCAAATCAAAAAAAGCCTTAAAGTATTACCTAGTATCTTAAATCATCTGCAACAATTAGGTTTTACTAATACCTTTAGTGATGAACATGATTTATATAATTTATTAGACCAAGCTATTTATGAAGATCCCCCTCTAAGTTTAAAAGAAGGCTTTCTTATTAAAGATGGCTATAATAAAGAATTAGATGAATTAAAAGAGATTCGTAGTGGTGGTAAAGACTTTATTGCTTCCTTAGAAGAACAAGAAAGAAAGAAAACGGGTATAAAGAATTTAAAAGTAGGTTATACCAAAGTCTTTGGTTATTATATTGAAATTAGTAAAGGTCAAATAAATCAAGTAAAAGATGAATTTGGTTATGAAAGACGTCAAACATTGACTAACTGCGAACGTTTTATAAGTCCTTTATTAAAAGAAAAAGAAGCATTGATTTTAAATGCTGAAGAAAAAATAATTGAATTAGAATATAATTTATTTTTATCAATCAAAGATCAAATCAAAAAAGAAATATTTGTTTTAAAAAATATTGCTTTTGAATTAGCTAATATTGATGCGATTCAAAGTTTAGCAACGGCTGCCGATGCTTATAACTTGGTGCGTCCTGAAATCGTTGATGAACGAGTAATTGAAATAGTTCAAGGACGTCATCCCGTCGTTGAACGAGTATCCAAAGAAGAATATGTGGCTAATGATTGTGTGATGGATCAAGACACCAATACTTTATTAATAACTGGCCCTAATATGAGTGGTAAATCAACCTTTATGCGTCAATTAGCCATCATTGTAATCATGGCTCAGATTGGTTCATTTGTTCCTGCTAAAAAAGCTCGTCTACCTATCATTGACAAAATATTTACTAGAATAGGGGCCTCTGATGATTTAGTTTCTGGAGAATCAACCTTTATGGTAGAAATGATGGAAGCTGAAAATGCCTTAACTAATGCTACAAGTAATTCCCTTATCTTATTTGATGAATTAGGTCGTGGAACAGCGACTTATGATGGAATGAGTCTTGCTCAAGCAATCTTAGAATACGTCAATAACGAAATAGGGTGTAAAACTCTTTTTAGTACTCACTACCATGAACTAACTGTTCTTGAAAAAATTCCTGGTATTAAAAACATTCATGTTGAAGCTTACTTAAAAGATGGTAACGTTACTTTCCTACATAAAGTAATACCGGGTCCCGTCGATAAAAGTTATGGTATTCATGTTGCTAAATTAGCTGGTATGCCTAAACAAGTACTTAATCGTGCTAATGATATCTTAACTTTCTATGAAACAAATTCCCAAACTAAACAATCCCAACCGGTTAAACAAATATCCTTTGATTTTGATACAAAACCTGAATCTAATGAAGTCTTAGAAAAACTAGCCGAAATAGATCCATTAAAAATTACCCCTTTAGATGCAATCAATATCCTTTACGAATTAAAAGAATTATCTAAAAAGTAATTTCTAATTCCATTGTCAAACACAAAGTTTGCTAATTATAATCAAGTAAAGTGTGATATAATACATACGAGGTGCACTTATATGGGAAAGACAAGAAGTGAATTAAGAGAAACTGCCATGGTTATTTTATATCAAGCAGATATTTTAAAAAATAATAATATTGCTTTTAATATAGAAAATTTAATTACAGACAATTTAGAAATTGATAATGAATTTGTTCGTAATATTGTATATGGCGTTATAACTCATTTAGATCATATTGATGAAATAGCTAATTCACATATGCGAAACTGGACCATTAATCGTCTTGATAAAACTGGTGCTGCCATTTTAAGAATAGGGATATATGAAATATTATATGAAGAAGATACCCCAAATATTGTTGCTATTAATGAAGCTATTGAATTAGCTAAAAAATATAGTGATGACAGTGTCCGTAAAATGATTAATGCTGTTTTAGATAAAATAAATAATGAAAACTAGGTATCTAGTTTTTTTATATGATAAAAAAAATCTACTTTCGTAGATTTTAAATTGAACGATATCTATCTTGATATTTAAAAGGATTTTTAGGATCGATGCGGTCAGTAAATAAAATACCATCTAAGTGATCTAATTCATGTTGAAAGCCCACTGCTAGTTCTTCACGGACACGTAATTCATGCTTATTACCTAATTCATCATAATATTCAATAGTCATTCTCGCATGACGAGGAACAATTCCTTCCACAGGACGATTAACACTTAAGCAACCTTCGCCTTCCCCAATATAGACCATTTCTTCACTTACACTTTTAATTTTAGGATTAACAATAACATATCTTTGAAATTTGCCTTCTTCATACTCATGAACCATAACAAATATCCTTTTAGCAACCCCAATTTGAATATAAGATAAACCCCAACCAGCACGTAAATCATACTTTTCTCTCGTTTCTTCAATCTGGGACATTTCCAAATAATCCATCATATCTTTAATATCTTTAAGTTCCGTTTTAGATAAAGGAAAAGTTACTTCCTTACTTTTAACCCTTAACGTCTTATCTTTCTCATCTAAAATTTTAATCTTAGGTAATTCCTTAGGTAGTTTACTCATACACATCACCAACGACATCCATTTTATCAAAAAAACCATAAAAACACAAATTTAAAAAGGACTTTTGTCCTTTTTAATTAATTATTATTGTTAAAGCTCCAACCAGCACCGATAATTATTACTAAAAGAATAAATAAAACAATCCATATAGCAGCGCCAATTCCATTACCTTGACTATAACCAACATATCCGCCACCGCATGCAGGAGCTGAATTATAGTTACCGTAGTAACCATTATTACCATAATAATACATACAATAACCTCCTTAATGTATCTAATATAGTTTATTAAAATATGTATAATTTTGACATAAAAAATATGCAATTTTTTTAATTAACTTTTTAAACAATATATTATATGATAAAATTATCATAGGAGTGAACATATGAAGAAGAAGTTACTAAACATTAATTATTTCTTATTAATCCTAATGATTATTTTTTCAGCATTTGGTTTACTGATGATCTTCTCATCTTCATCAGTTGCTTCTATCTTAAGATATGATAAACCAGCTAATTACTTCTTTATTCAACAAATAAAATGGATAATACTTGGTTACATAGCCGGGGCCTTTATCTTATTAATCCCTACGAAATATTATCGAGGTAAATATTTAATTGAATTAGCTATATTTCTTGTCATTCTTGTTTTAAGTGGTTTATTTTTATATGGTGCTATTGCTGGAGGAGCTCAAAGTTGGTATAAAATAGGTCATACTAATATTCAACCAGCTGAACCAGTTAAATTAATATTAATAATTTATTTAGGTGTTTATTATTATCGTATATCTTTAAAAAATAGAATAAGTGTTTGGAATATGATTTTTCCTTTAATTATTGCTGGGATAATCTTTGTCTTAATTGCTATGCAACCTGACTTAGGAGGAGCCTGTATTATTTTTATCATTACAATGATGATCTTCATTTCTTTACCAATTGCTAAAAGACAGAAAAAAGAAGTCTATAAAATAGCTATAATAGTGGGCGTAGTCATTGCTGGAGCCTTACTCTTATTAGGTAAAAACATTCTCCATAGTTATCAAATTAGTCGTATTCTTAACTTTGCTAATCCCTGTCAAAGATATTCAGAAGATACTGGTTACCAAGTATGTAATGGTTATATTGCTATTCATAATGGTGGTCTAACTGGAGTTGGCTTAGGTAATTCGACTCAGAAATACCTTTACTTACCAGAAGCCCATACAGATTTTATCTTTCCTATAATTTGTGAAGAATTAGGTTTAATAGGGGGCATAATAGTTGTCATTGGTTACTTTGCTCTTTTAGTAACGACCTTAAAAATTGCTAAAAATGCTAGTAACTTACAAAATAGTATTATTGCTTATGGGATCTTTGCTTATCTATTATCCCATATCCTCATCAATTTACTTGGCGTATTAGGTTTAATCCCTTTAACCGGCGTTCCATTACCATTTTTAAGTTATGGTGGCTCCTATAACATTTGTATGATCGCCTCATTATTTATTCTTCAAAAAATTCATATAGAATCTAAAGAAAATCAAGTTAAAATAAAAATACGTAATTTATAAGCATCATTTGATGCTTTTTTTAATTTGGTTAAAGGAAAATGACATCTAAAAAGAGAATATATAAAGTGAAAGGAGGTTAACATGAGAGAATTTTTTCTTAAAAATTTACAAATAATATTAAGTTTTATTATCATTACTTTAATCATTGCCCTAATAACTATTTTTCTTTTAGATATTCAAATTCCCCACAAAACAACTATCTCTAATAACGAAATAGCACTAAATAATCCAAACGATGAAACTACCTTGCCAGTTGCCCAAGAACCAACTGAAGAAGTAAGCCAAGAAGAAACAAAATATTTTATTGATATTAAAGGAGCCGTTAAAAATCCTGGAGTCTACGAAGTAACAAAGGGTACCATAATTAACGATATTATCAAACTGGCTGGTGGCTTAAAAAGTAATGCTTCGACTAAATACTTAAATCTTAGTAAACAAGTAACAAACGAAATGGTTATCTATATTTATACAACGACTGAAGAAAAAAATTTAGGGGCAAAGGCTATTTCTGAATGTACAACAAGTAATGCCAATATTAAAGAATGTGAAGGTTCATCAACAATTACAACTAACCAAGCAGCCCCAAATAATCAAAATACCACTAATTCAGCTAGTGCAAATCAATCTAATCCGCAAGCCAAAATAAATATTAATACAGCTACAGAAGAAGAACTAACTACTTTAAATGGCATTGGTTCTTCTAAAGCCAAAGCCATTATCACTTATCGTCAAAATAATGGTCCTTTTAAAAAGATAGAAGATATCCAAAACGTTTCAGGAATAGGAAGTAGTGTTTATCAACAAATTAAAGACTATATTACAATCTAATAAATTCTATTACTTCCTTTTTATCTTCTTCTGCCTTTTCTTTATTCTAAATAAACTTATTCCACACCAAAGTCTTTATTCTAGCCAAGATAACACCTTTGATTTAGTAATTACTGATTATAACTTTGATGGTAACAAATTATCACTTGACTTAAAAGGAATAGAAAACTTAAAAGGAACATACTATATTAAAAATAAGCAAGAATTAACCCAATTACAAGAAACTATTAAATATGGTCTTAAAGTAAATCTCATTGGTCAATTAAAAGAAAACCACCCCAACACCACTCCTTATACCTTTAATTATCAAAAATATTTAAACAATAATAATATATACTATACATTAGAAATAACTAATATCCAAATTATTAAAAAAGCCCATATTCTTTATCAAATTAAAAACTATTTAGCTCATCGATGTTCCCAAATTGATAAAGAAGGGTATATGCAAGCCTTTATTTTAGGTAATAAAGACACTCTTAATAAAGAGATATATACTAATTATCAAAAGATTGGCATTACTCATTTATTTGCTTTATCAGGTATGCATATAGGTTTACTTAGTAGTATAATTTTAAAACTATTAAAAAAATTTAATAATATTATTAAATATATAATTACAATTATTATACTTACAATATATAGTTTAATAGTAGGTATGCCATATTCCATTGTAAGATGTCTTATCTTTTTAATTATTACCTATATAGATAAAATATTTAATTTAAAAATAACTTCTTTTAAAAGATTATTACTTACAGCAAGTTTAATTATCTTCATAAATTATAAAGCAATATATGATATTGGTTTTTTATACTCCTTTTTAACAGTAGGGGGTCTTATCCTTAGTCAAAACTTTATTCATAGTCATAATAAACTAATAGCTGCCTTTAAACTTAGTTTAATAGCTTTCTTATTTAGTATTCCAATAACATTACATAATTTCTATGAAATAAACTTACTAAGTATCTTATATAACATCGTATATATTCCTTTAATTAGTTTAATAATATATCCTTTATGTCTCCTAAGTTTTATTCTGCCTTTTTTATATCCTATCTTTAATTTATTTATTAATTTCTTACAAAAAAGTAGTACTATCTTAGCTAATATTAAGCTCTTTAATCTATGTTTATCATTTAATAATATCGAAATACTTATTTATTACTTTTGTTTAATATTAGCCTTAAAAAAAGGTAAATACTACTTATTAGTAAGTAGTTTAATAATAATTATAATTGATATTTTAATTCCCCATTTTGATCCTAATGCTTATATATATTACTTAGATGTATCTCAAGGTGATTCATCCCTTATCATAACCCCTTATCAAAAAGAAATTATCCTAATAGATACAGGAGGTCTTATCAAATATAATCAAGAAGAGTGGGCTCAAAGTAAAAATGAATACTATGTTAGTGATAACACAATTACCTTACTTAAAGCTCTAGGTATTCAAAAAATTAACTATCTTATCTTAACCCATGGTGATTACGATCACATGGGTGATGCTCTTCATTTAATTACTAAAATACAAGTTATAAATGTTATCTTTAATAACGATAAATATAATGACTTAGAAACATCTCTTATAAGTCAATTAAATACCTTACATATAAAATATTATCAAAATATTGATAAACTATCTTTAAAACATAACCAATTACTCTTTCTTAATACTAGACTATATAATGATGAAAATAATAATAGTAACGTTTTATATACTAACATATATAATAAACAATTTCTTTTTATGGGCGACGCCTCTAAAGAAAAAGAAATTGATTTAATAAATAAATATAATTTAAAAGATATTACTTTTTTAAAAGTAGGTCATCATGGTTCAAATAGTAGTAGTACTAAAGAATTTATTAAGCAACTTAATCCTCAATATTCCTTTATCTCCGTTGGTCAAAATAATAAATATGGTCATCCTCATCCCGAAGTCTTAACTAATTTAATTAATTCAACTATTTATCGTACTGATCTTAATGGTACTATATTAGTTAAAATAAATTCCCATAACTATCAAATAACTAATTGGTCACCATAAAATAGTCACTAAATCCATTTATAAACCATAGAATATAGTAACATCACTTTATGATAAAGTTGGTGATTTAATAAATTGAAAGAAGAGTCATCTTCTTTCTTTTGTTTATTTTAAAACTTCCTAATTATCTATAAGACATGCTATAATAAAAAAGGTGATGCTTTATGAGTAATATTTATTTAATTAGTTCCAGTAGTATTCATTTACTTGAAGAAGAAGTTCAAAAAATCATCAAAGATAATATATCTGAAACCATTGATTTAAATAATATTTCTCTTGATCAAGTTCTTGAAGAAGCATCTTTTATCTCTTTATTTGATACTCAAAAATATCTAGTTATTAAAAATGCTGATCTTTTTACAACTAACACCCGTAGTACCAATAGCGAAAAGATATCATCTAAAGATAATAAATTAATAAAGTATTTAGAAAATCCCAATGATCATACTACTTTAATTTTTACTACTAATAATAAAATCGATCATAAAAAGAAAATTGTAAAATTAATAGCTGAACATTATTCATTAATTGAACTTCCTGATTTAAAAGCTCGTGAAATATATGATAAAGTAGCTTTTAATTTAAAAAAAGAGGATTATAAAATAGATAAAGATACATTATATTATATTATTAATAATTCTCTTAATAATTATGACATTGTCTTAAATGAAATAGCTAAAATCAAATTATATTATCAAGATGAAAAGAATATTAAACTAGATGATGTTAAGCAAATTGTTAGTTCTAATCTAATTGATAATAATTTTAAATTTACTGATGCTGTTATGAGTAAAGATATTATTAATTCGTATAAAACAATGGATGATTTATTATTACTTGGTACAACACCCCTTGATTTAATGGGTATGTTAGCTCGTTTAATTCGTCATACTTTATTAGTAAAGAAATTAATTAATAATCATTCAAAAACAGAAGTAATGCGTCTTTTAAGTATTAATTCACCATATATGCTAGATAAAATAATCAATAATATGAATTTATTCACTGAAAAAGAATTAGAAGATTTTCTAATTCTTATTTGTGATTTTAATTATCAATTTAAAAGTGGTCAAATAGATAGTAAATTAGCTTTAGAATTAATTGTAATGCAAATATGTAAGTAATCCTAATTACTTATTTTGTTTAACCATTTCATAAATTCTTTCTGTATTTTTAAAATTTAATTTAGCAATATCTTTTAAGATATCTTTGCCATATTTTTTAACTAAGGTTACCCCAACATCATCAACTAAGGAAGAAGCTCCTAAAGGAATTGTTACTTTTAATTGTTCATTCAATCTCTTCATTTCACGTAAAAATATATAACGACTAATTATTGATGAGGCGGCTACTGCCATACATTGATCTTCCGCTTTGGTCATAAAAGTAATATTCGTTACTTTTTTTATGGCATTATTTAAATGCATATAATAATTTTTAGGACTTTCAAATTGATCAACAACAATTGCTTCATAATTAGGTTCTTTTTGCACCATTGATAATAAACATTTATTATGCAAAATAGCTTTTATTTTATTCATATTAACGATATCCGTATGATATTCATTATATTCCTTATTAGATAAAATAATTGTTGTATGAGGAATCTTTTTAATAATTAAAGGAGCTATTTGACAAATTGTTTCATCCGTAAGTTTTTTAGAATCTTTAACTCCTAACTCTTTTAAATACGCAATATTTTCTTTAGAAACATAAGAAGCACTTACAACTAATGGTCCAAAATAATCACCCGTACCAACTTCATCTGAGCCAATCGTCGCTATATTCAAAAAAGTTTTTTTATCATCCTTTGTTTGTTTATCTTTTTTATCTTTCTGTGTTGTATCAATAATTCGCTTATTTAAAAGACGTTCTTGTTCCACCCAATAACTAGCTTCAATATCCGCCCCAATTCCCTGAAACATTACTTTTCCTGATTCATATAAAGTTGTTACACAATCAAAATCTTTAACTTGAAAAAGAGCATAGGGTGGGGTTTTCGAGCATTTTCTATCTTCATAATACTTAATCATTAAATCTTTAACATTATCACTTACTTTAAAAACAATCGTCATTTGTTTAGGTTTTTCAAATTTCATAATTACATCATCTCTAATCTATACTTTATCTTATCTTATCATATTTTCCTTTTAAATTCACTAAAATTATACTATAATAAAAATAGGTGATATATGATGGACAAAATCCTTTTAAGTTTAAATTTTTCTAATCCTCAAAGTGCTATTGCCAACGTTATTATACTAATTTTTATTGCTGCTGGTATTTATTCTGGTTATAAAAAAGGCTTTCTTGAAAGTAGTATTCGTTTTCTAGGTACTATAGCTGCTATAATTGGTGCCTACTTATTTAAAAATCCTATCTCTATCTTTTTATATACCCATTTACCATTCTTTAAATTTGATGGCTTATTTAAAGGAATATCAATTCTTAATGTTATTGTCTACGAAATAATTGCTTTTATTATCTTATTTATTCTCTTAATGATTATTATTAATTTAATATGTAAATTAACTGGTTTAGTTGAAAAACTTCTATCATTTATTCTACTATTTGGTTTACCAAATAAAATATTAGGTGCTATCGTTGGTTTTATTGAATCCATAATAATTTTATACTTCGTAGCATTTATCTTTAAATTTAGTTGTAATTTCTTTGGTTATACTTTAGCCCCATCCCTTATTGATGACATTATTGAAGTTCCTGTTTTAAAAAATACTTTTGGTGATACCTTAAATTCTTTAGATGAAATAGTCATCTTAGCTAAAGACTACGAAGATACGCAAGATAAAGAAGAATTTAATAATCAAGCCACCCAAATACTTTTAAAATATAATATTATAACTAAAGAAAATTTACAGATACTAATAGATAATGGCAAAATTAATGTCGATATAAAGGAGATTGATAATAATGCTTAAAAAATTAACGCAAACTGATGATTTCAACCAAATTATCCAAAAAGGGGAGTGGTTAGTTGATTTCAGTGCTTCATGGTGTGGTCCTTGTCGTATGTTAGAACCTAACTTAGAACAATATGCAAAAGAAGGTAATGTCCTTCAAGTAGATATAGATGAATTTAGTGATTTAACCTCATCTTTTAATATTATGAGTGTTCCAACCCTTCTTGCATATCGTGATGGTCAAATAATATCTAAAAGTATTGGGTATATAGACCTTCCAGAAATAAATAATCTATTTAAACAAAAATGAAAGCTCCTCGCTTTCATTTTGTTATTTAAATCTATAAATCTTTAGTTACACTAGTAGCTGCTTCACTATAAGCTCTTAATAAACCACCAGCTCCTAATTTAATCCCTCCAAAATACCTAACTACCACAATTAAACAGTTATCTAAGTTTTTTCTTTCAATAATATTATATATAGGTAAACCAGCCGTATTAGAAGGTTCCTTATCATCACTTTTTTTTGCCGTATTCCCAATCTTATAAGCATAAGGTATATGACGAGCTTTCTTATGTTCTTTTTTTAATTCGTCTAAAATTCCTTTTACTTCATCAACCGTTTCCACCTTAAAATAAAGACCAATAAACTTTGATTTTTTAATTTCAATTAGAACTTCTTTAATTGGTTTCATCTAACCACCCCATACAAACATTGTACCATACAATTATTTTATTTTCTAAAAAGAGTGTGCTAAAATAAAAAAGAGATGATTATATGAAACAATTTATATTTAGAAAAAATCCTTTTCTAAGTTTAATCAATATCTTAATAGTTCTATTTATCTTGCCATTTCTTCTTCACTATCAAACATCTTCCTTATTTGAACAAACTATTATCTATAACATCTTGGCTAGTATTGTTCTTGCTCATACCTTAATTGTCTTAAAAAAATGTGGTATCTTCAAAATAAATGACCATTTTTATCTTCATTTAACAATTGTGATAAATATCATAATAATCCTCTATTTGACCAGACTAACTCTTAACAATCAACTATTAAATATTCCATATAGTGATTATTTTAGTATAAAGCTTATTTATCTATTAAAATACTACTTACAATATATACTTCTATACTTCATCATTTTAGATATAATTACTTACTTTAAACAAAAAAAATATCGCCTTCGCCAAGAACAAAAACTAATCCAAATAAAAAATAAAAGCCACCTAAAAAAGTCCTAATAGGTTATAATAAAAAAAGAAAGAGAGGACAATCTATGTATAATATAATCTTTGTTTGTTATGGAAATATTTGTCGTAGTCCCATGGCTGAAATGATCTTTAAAGACTTAATATATAAAAATAATAAAAGATATAAATATAGTTGTATCTCAAGAGCTACTAGTATTGAAGAAATAGGTAATCCTCTTTATCCACCAGCCTTACATAAATTAGAAGAAAATGGTATAAAAGTTGAAAAACATATTGCAACTCAATTAAAAAAAGAAGACTATGACAAATATGATTTAATTATTGTCATGGAAGAACAAAATAAAAAAGACGTTTTAAAAATAGTTGGCGAAGATCCACTTCATAAAATTCATTATTTAATGGAATATACATCTCACCCACAAATGATTGCTGACCCATGGTATACCGGTGATTTTGATACCGCCTTTCAGCAAATATACGAAGGTTGTCTATCATTATTTAACTACCTAGAAAGTTTGGAGGTGCCTCATGAAATTTAAAGAAAAATTAGCTTTAGTCCCTCATCAACCTGGTTCCTATCAAATGAAAGATAAAAATGGTACTATCATTTACGTTGGTAAAGCCAAAGACCTTCATAAAAGATTATCATCATATTTTAATCGTATTCATACTGGTAAAACAGCTAAAATGGTTAGTTTAATAGATGATTTTACCTATATAGTAGCTGCTTCTGAACTAGAAGCCTTCATTATCGAAATAAATCTTATCAAAGAATTTAATCCAAAATATAACATAATGCTTACTGATGATAAAAGCTATCCCTATATTGAATATATCAATAAACCATATCCTCGTCTAAAAGTATCAAGATACTTAAATATCAAAAAAAAGGATGGTAAAAAACTATTTGGTCCATATCCCAATGCTTATGCTGCTAGAAGGATAGTCAACTTACTAAATCGTTTATATCCTTTAAAAAAATGTGAAGGAAAACCAAAAGATTTATGCTTATATTATCATATTGGTGAATGCTTAGGTTACTGCAGTAAAAAAATTGACTCAGAACAAGTAAATAAAATGGAACAAGAAATCCTAGCATTCTTAAAAGGTAATGATGAAATCTTAAGAGATAAACTAATGACCAAAATTAAAGCTTATAGTGATAGTTTAAACTATGAAATGGCTTTAGATTTAAAAAAAGAATTAGAATATATCGATATTATATTAGCTAAACAAAAAGTTGAATTACATGATTTTATTAATCGTGATGTCATAGCTTATTACGTTAATAATGGTTACTTATCAATCGAAATATTATTTATTCGTAACGGTAAACTTCTTAACCATAAAAACACAATCTTTCCCATTAACTTAGATATTGAAGATGATGTTGAATACTTTATTGCTCAATTCTATTCTAAAAACGAAATCCCTAAAGAAATACTAATTCCAGATACTTTAAATCTAACTAATATTAAAAGTGTTGTTTTAACTAACATCCTTATACCCCAAAAAGGCGTAAAAAAAGACTTAATTAATATGGCTTATGAAAATGCTAAATTAAATCTAAATAATAAATTTGAAGAAATACAAAAAGACGAATCAAGAACCATCCAAGCTAATGAAGAACTAGCCAAATTACTAAATATGGACAATATAACTCGTATTGATGTTTTTGATAATTCCAATCTTTTTGGTAGCTTTGCTGTTTCTGGAATGGTTGTCTTTATTAATGGTAAACCAGCTAAAAATGAATATCGTAAATATAAAGTATCAGTTGACGTCAACGATGATTATAATACAATGAAAGAAATTCTATATCGTCGTTATCAAAAAGCTTTAGTCGATAGATCTCAATTACCAGATTTAATCATCGTTGATGGTGGAGAAAATCAAATTAGAGCAGCTCTTGAAATAATGGACTTACTCCATCTTAAAATACAAGTAGTTGGTTTGAAAAAAAATGATAAACATCGTACTAATGACTTGATTTATTCTGATTTTAGTGTTATTAATATTGATAGAATGAGTAATGTATTTCATTATCTAACAAGAATGCAAGATGAAGTACATCGCTTTACTATTACATATCATAGAACTCTTAGAAGTAAAGGTAGTATTAGTAGTATCCTAGATGATATAGAGGGTATTGGTTCTTCACGTAAAAAAGCCCTGCTTAAACATTTTGGTAGTATGACAAAAATCAAAAATGCGACCATCGAAGAACTAAGTGAAATCATCCCTTTAAATGTTGCAACTAAATTAAAAAAATATATAGAAGAAAAAGATAAAAAGGATAGGGTAGGTGGTTCTTTTGAAACTGACTTATGAATTTGATAATGACGAAAAAAAACTAGATATTGAAAAATTTGAATGTTTAGATCCTGAAAATATAACGATATATACCCGTGAAGGGGATACAATCTATGTGGCGACTGGAGATTATGTCTATATTAACCAACTAATTAAAGAATCAACTAGCGGTATTAAAACTTATGCAACTATTTCTGGAAAAGTTAAAGTTGAAGAAGGTCAAATAAAAGTAATAAACGATAAAACAAATTCAACCTTAGTATCCGAAGAAGCCTTAGATAAAATAGATGATATCCGTAAAGATATTATTATAAAATCATGTGAAAACTTAGGTATTGAATATGAAAACAAACTAATTGCTAGTCATTTAAAAGAAAATAACAAACTAATCGTTGTTAATGCAATGGATATTGAACCATACCAATTCAATAACAACTATCAATTTCAAGATAACATCACTGCCTTACTGACAACCCTTGAATTATTATCTAATAAATTCAATGTCAATGCTTATCTTTTATTAAATAAATACGATGATAATAACATTGATGCGGTTAAAAAAGTTATCGATAAATATCCCAATATTATCTTCAAAATTATCGAAGATGTTTATCCATACACTACTAACCAATGTGTGGCTCGTAAATACTTTAAAGATTACACCTATAATGATATTTTGTTTTTAGATACTTTTGCCTTATATAAAATTTATGTTGCTTTAAAAGAAGGCTTACCAGTCAGTGAAAGATATCTAACCGTTATCTTAAATGATGCCGAAAGAGTAGCTGTCGTTAATGCTAAATATGGTGCTAATATCGGAACAATTATAAAAGATATAATAAAAATAGATACCAAAGATAAAGATATATATCTTAATAACTTTATGCGTAAAGTAAAATGTGCTAACATTGATTCCTTAATTATTACAGATAACATCAAAACCATCTTTATCATGAATCATGAAGAACAAAAATCTTCTAAATGTATCAAATGTGGCAAATGCGTTGAAATATGTCCTGTTAAAATAAACCCTCTAGCTGATAAACTAGATCCATCATGTATTAGATGTGGTTTATGTAATTACGTATGTCCCGCTAATATAAACTTAAATAATAAGGAGAAATAAAGATGAAAAAAGGGTTATTAAAAGAAAATAAAGTTTTAAAAATCAATTTACTTTATATCTTAAGTATCTTACCACTTATAATATATAGTTATTATAAAAATGGTTTCCTCGCTTTTCATAATGGTTTTATGTCCTTTTTCCCATCATTACAATACTTAATCATTCCTATCATCATCATTGCCTTAAGTTATGTTTTTGAAACCTATTATTATTTAGTTATTAAAAAAGACGAAGATATGCATAACGTTATTAATTCTGTAGTACCTTATACTAATGCTTTATGTTACTTAGTATGTGGTCCTCTTGATCGTTTATACATAACTATTCCTTTAATTATCATATTAGACATTATTATAAAATTC
Organism: uncultured Bacilli bacterium; assembly: GCA_947631475.1. Taxonomy (GTDB): domain Bacteria; phylum Bacillota_I; class Bacilli_A; order RF39; family UBA660; genus Coprovivens. The sequence goes on from CANRLI010000009.1 coordinate 28,220, forward strand.
ATTGATACAAAATTTAGTATTAATCAAATAGCTTTATTTAAATGTTTACTATTTGTCTTGCTAAACCTTCTTGGTATGTATAATAATTCTAATATGTATGAATTAAATGTTACTGTAAATTCTAATTTAACTAGTTATTTTATTGGTAATGTAGTAGGTGAAATTGGAACAACCAGTATCTTATTTTCCTTAATAGGATTGGCTATTTTATTATTTAATAAATACTACAAAAAAGAAATACCAATCGTAACTATTTTAAGTTATGCTATAGTATGCGTTATTATCTATTTCTTTACTGATTTAAACTTTAAACAAATACTTATAAATACAATGGCTAGTGGCTTTGTTTTTGCTACAATCTTTGTTGCACCATTATCGGTAGCAACCCCCGTTGTAAAAACAGGAACCATTATTTATTCATTATTATTTGGTATTCTATCAGCTATTATAGTTAATGCTACAAACTTTTACTTGGGTATATATATTTTAATCCTCATCTTAAGTCTTTTAACCCCATTATTTAATAAATTTAAACTAGCTATTGCTTAAAGAAAGATTTTTAAATCTTTTTTTATTTTACATTTAATTAATATTTTTATATAATTATGGTTAGTCAAAAAGGGAAGTGACCTATTAATGAATATAAACGAATTTGACTTTGAATTACCTGAAAACTTAATCGCTCAAACACCCCTTGAAAAAAGAGATAGTTCAAGATTACTAATCCTTAATAAAAATAATGGGGAGATTATTCATTCCCATTTTAATGAAATAATTGATTATCTGCATCCTGGCGATGTATTAGTCATTAATGATACTAAAGTAATACCAGCTCGTCTTATTGGTCTTAAAGAAGAAACTAATGCTACTATTGAATTATTACTTCTTAAAGATTTAGGTAACGATACATGGGAATGTCTATCTAAACCAGCTAAAAGATTAAAAATAAATAGTATTGTCTCTTTTGGTAATGGTTTACTCAAAGCACAAGTAATTGCTAAATATGATGGTGGTTTAACACATGTTAAATTAATCTATAAAGGTATCTTAATGGAAATCCTTGATAAATTAGGTACAATGCCTCTACCTCCATATATTCATGAAAAACTAAAAGATCAAGGCCGTTATCAAACCGTTTATGCCAAAGTTAGTGGTAGTGCGGCTGCTCCAACAGCGGGGCTTCATTTTACTAAAGAACTTTTAAATAAAATAGCTAATAAAGGTATCATTATAACAAATGTAACCCTTCATGTTGGCTTAGGTACTTTCCGTCCCGTTGAAGTTGAAAACATTCTTGATCATCATATGCATAGTGAATATTACATAATGAGTGAAGAAACCGCTAATATCTTAAACCAAGCTAAAAAAGAACATCG
>CANRLI010000010.1 GCA_947631475.1 uncultured Bacilli bacterium
TGAAGATAGATTATTAAAATCTATCTTTTATAATTAAAAAAATTCCCAATGGTAATAAATAAAATTCCCAAGTCTTTAATACATATAACACAAAAGTTCCAAAACTACAGCCAAACATTAATAAATTAGAATAAATAATTATAATACTTATCCCTATACTACAACATAAAATCTCTATAAAATAATAAAAATATTTAATCATAATTAATTCTATTTTATAAAAATAAATATATTATTAAAATAGGTGACTTAATGAAAATTATTAATTATATAATTATTGGTCTTATATCAAGTATAACCAATATTCTTCCCTTATCATATCAAGCTCATCTTACTTTATACCAATATCTTTTTAATACCAAAATATTCGATAATCCTAATCTTAATTCTCTTTTTATAATAGCTCCATTACTAGCTATTACTACTTTTTTAATTAGACATTTTCCTAAAATATCTAAAAACAAAAAAATGTTTATTCATCATTTACTTCTTCTTTCCTTAACCTTTATATTCAATTGTTTTTTTATTTTTTTATTAAGAAATTATAACTTGCTTTCCTTAAAAAGTATTCCCTTTACTTTTATCATTTCCGCTATTCTTCTCATTTTAATTAGAAATAAAAAATATGAACGAAATATTTCTCACCTAACTATTAAAAATTACTTTTTATTCTTCTTAGCTAGTTTACTTGCCAAAGTATTTAACTTTCCTATTTTTTTAAGCAATTATTTTATTTGTTATTTAAGTAAACTAAATAAGGCTTCTAGTCTTAAATTATCTTTTATCTTTACAATACCTACTCTTTTAATTGAATCACTTCCAGGAGTTACTTATTTAATTAATGCCGAAGAAATAATTTACTTGTTAATATCTCTATTTATATCCACAATTATTTCTTTCTTCTTAATAAAATATTTAAAAAAATTAATCAAAAATAATAATTTTTATAAAATAGCCATCTATTTAATTATTCTAGCTTTTTTTACTATTTATTGGTTTAGATAAAAGGAAGACTTAATCGTCTTCCTCATTATGTTCAATTAAACCAACATCAACACTATTTATCGAATCAAATCTTTTAGTAATTTTTTCAGTTGTAATATTTATATCCTTAATATCTTTAGATACCGTATCAATACTACGAGATAGCTTATCCCATCTTTCACGATATTTTTCAAATTCTTTGCTTAATTTATTTAATTCAATATGTATAATTTGCGCATATTTATCTCTTTCAACATTTTTAATAATCATCTGAATTATTGTTAAAGTACTCATTAGTGTCGTTGGACTAGTTAACCAAACCTTTTTTTCATAAGAATACTTTAATAATTCAGGATGATAAGCATTTATTTCGGCGAAAATAGCTTCAGCTGGTAAAAACATAATTGCTTCATCAGCTGTTTCCCCTGGAATTATATATTTATTAGCAATGGCATCAATATGTTTTTTTACATCCGTTTTAAATAACTTCGTCGCTATTTCTCTTTCACTTACAGATAAAGATTTATCGGTCATTTTTTCATAATTTTCTAATGGAAATTTACTATCTATACATATAGTCCCCAAAGGTTCAGGGGCATACAATATTGAATCAGCAATACTACCATTACTCATCGTATGTTGAACATCATATACTTTTCCTGTTTTTTCACCAAAAACACTAGTTAAAATATAATTTAAATTGACTTCCCCGAAAATACCTCTTGTTTTCTTATCTGTTAAAACACTTTGTAAACCAACTATTTCACTTGATAAACTATCAATTTTCTTTTGTGCTTCATCAATTTTCGTTAATCTTTCTAAAATATTATTAAAAGTTTTATTAGTTTTTTCAAAATTCTGATCTATTCTTTCATTAACTTTTTCATTAATCAACAATAATTTTTGTTCTATCTTATCATTAAGCTTATTAAAATCCTCTGTTAGATATTTATTAATATCAAATTTAAAATCTCCTAAATCTCCATTAATATTTTTTTCTAACTTTCCCAATCTTTCCACTATATCTTTATCATCGTCCTTTTTTAAAGCGATAAAAAGACATAAAACAATTAATATAATTAATAAAGCTACTATAACATATTCCATATTAATACCTCTCATCTATATTAAATTTCTTATTAATAAACTTACTAAATACATAAGCTAAAAGCATCATAACTAATACTTTAATTATTTCAATTGGATTAGTTAAACATTCAATCAAATTAGCTCCAATATAGCCCCAAAATAAAACCACAAAAACTTTCCCAATTACCAATGCATAAAAAAATTTCATTTTGCTTATTTTGGATAATCCTGCCCCTAAATTAATAAAAAATGATGGAGCAAAAGGAATAGCAATAATTAAAACTAACTGTGTAAATTTTAAATTATTTATTATATTCATTACTTTATTTAATTTTTTTCTTTTTATTAATTTTTTTTGAAAATTATTACTAAATAATCTCCGCGTTAAAAAAAACATTGCAAAAGAACCCATTATTGTAAAAAACCATGATATAAAACAGCCAATAACAGGTCCCAAAGTTAAAATATTAATTGTTATAAAGACGAATAATGGTAAAAAAGCCAATATTCCTTCTAAAAATATTAATAAACAACTAATAATAGGAGCTAAAATACCCGCATTGAGTAAAAATTCATTTAACCATATATTAAAATTTGCAAAAAACTCCATAATCATCACAACAATATTATAATTTAATAGCTCCTAAAAAACAATAAAGGCTCTTTAAAAAATGTAAACTATTCTTTTGCAACAAAGGTTACATCATAACCATAAAATTCTAAAATATTAACTGCTTTTTTAGCTTTTATTCCTCCATTACAATAAAGATAATATTTTTTGCTTTTATCTAATAATTCTTTATGATTAATTAACAATTTTTCATAGGGAATATGTACACTACCTGAAACAACATGATTATCATTGTTATTCACATCTATAAAGATCCCCATATCATTTTTATAATCTTGAAGTAATATTTTCTTCATTTTCTCACCCACTGTATTTTATGAAAAAAAAAGAAGATGAACTAATTCATTAGTCATCTCCAAAAAAATCATCAAAGAATTCATCATCCGTAATTGCACTATTATCATTAATAACTATCTTATCTGGATCAATATTAACATTCGTTTCATCATTTTGTGATTCATAAATCTCTGGACTAAGATCTTCTTCTAATGTTTCTGTTTCATTTAACCTTATTGGCGAATTATAAATATTATAATTATCTATTACTTTGGATGGTTCTTCTTTTACTAAGCTAAGAGCTTCTGTTTGATTTTTAAATTCCTTAATTTCTTCTTTTACTTCATCTTCCGATTTAACTTCATCTTTTATTGTATCGATAATATTAGGAACACTATTATATATGTCATATTTATCGTCATTAGTTTTAACTACTTTACTATTATAACTAGGTTGAATAATCGAAACATTTTCAACTTTTGGCAAAGTATCAAAATTATCTACTTCTTCAACTGGACTACTAGTAGCTACCGCTATATTAGCTTTTTCACTACCAATAGTTACTTCGTTATTTTTTTCATCACTAAGATTAACTAAATTGTTATCTTCCACCGTTGGGGAAGAAGCAAAAATATTATAAGATTCTAAACTTGGATTAACAAAAGGGACTGCTTCATTCAAATCCTTAACTTCTCTTTGTTCACTTACTGGTTCTACATCTTTGATATTGCCACTATTAAGTAAAGGCATATCCATTTCTTTATTTACCTTTTCTTCATCTAATTTTGGCAATTCATCTATAGAATATTCTGGTTGTTTTTGCTCATTTTGATTTTGTTCTTCAACCTTTAATTTAGCTTGAGCTTCCTTCTGGCGAGCTTCTTCAGCATCTAATTCAGCAATCTTTCTATCTATATCTCTCATCATTGCATCTAAATCTAAGCCGCCATCCATTCCTCCAAATAAGCCATTATTAGGATGTGAAAAAGGATTACTACCATCTCCAAAACCACCACTACTTGGTCCAAATGGACTAGGATCTTTAAAAGGATTAAAATCACTTGGCATAAAATTATTATTATCATTTAAGGAACTCTTAATTTTTTCACCCTTTTTCTTCTTTGTAAATTCCTTAACGTCAAATTTTTGAACTACTTTCTTCTCACGAGTTGGGAATTCTGCTTCCGTTTTAGCATGTCCCCAATTCATTTTAAAATTAGGTGTATACTTAGTCTTAAATGGTGATAAACGCCATCTAATAATTATCGCTTCAAATAATTTTAATTTTTGTAAATCTGTTACTGTAACCAAAGGTGTAGAAGCTGTTTTATCTTTATCACTAGATTTAACTTCACCACACATTTTACTAATTTCTTCTAAAGCTGCTAATTCTGTACTAATTAAATATATTAAATTACCACAATTGCCCTTTATTGTTTCAGCATCTTCATTGCCATACACACTTTTTAACTGGGCAAAGTTTTGAATAATAAATGTGAATCTAATAGATCTTGAACGAGCCGCCGTAACCATCGTCGTTACATCTTTTAAAGGTGGCATATTGGCAAATTCATCTAATATAAAATTAGTTCTATATGGTAATTGTCCACCATTTGCATGAGCTACATCAATTAAAGTTTCATACATTTGTTTAATAAAGATAGTTGCTAAACTATGATAAGTTGTTTTTTCATCATGAATTACAATAAAGACAGCTGTTTTTTCTTTACCAATATCACGCATATCAAAATCACTATAAGCTAGCATTTCTGACAAATTATCACGTGATGCAAACAATCTTATTTTTTGTCTAAATACTGATAATATTCCACCTTTAGTATCTGCAGGTGAATTAATTGTATTAGATGCAAATATATAGGCATTAGAATCTTCACCCTTTAAAGTAAAATACTCTTTAATATAATTACTTGCGGCAAACTTTTCTTCGCCAACTGTACTCATATAGTTTATTGAATTAAGATTTATTTCTTCTAATTTCGCATCTTCAAATAATCCTAAAGCTAAACCTGAAAAATAGTCAGCTGCTGACTTTTCCCAAAATGGTTCGCCCTTATTATTTGGATCATACAAAATATTTAAAGCCACATCATCCAATAATTCTGTCGCCTTATCTAAATTACCATCTTTATAATATTGATAAGGCAAAGTAAGAGGATTCCAAGCATTACCATTTTGTGGATCACGGAAATTTAAGACAACCACATGATAACCACGTTCTCTCATATAATCACTTGATGCTTTGTATAGTTCACCTTTAGGGTCAGTAATAATCATACTTTCGCCTTTTTTTATTAATAGTTCAACCATTGGTTCAACAATTGTTTGTGATTTACCAGAACCAGTTGATCCGATTACTAAATTATGATATTCGCCATTATCAACCCATAAATTTTTACCATCATTAATTAAAGGTATACCTGCTACTTTTGCTTCAGTATCTAATGGATTAACCACTTCAACACCTTTATCAGACTTGATTTCTCTATCCTTAGCCCAACGGGAATAACCCTTATTATCCTTTTCACCTATTTCTATCCCCAAACCTTTTTTTCTTTCAAAAACCAAAGATGAAACACTTGTAAAAATAAGCACAATTAAAATCAAAAATAAGACAATAGTTGCTCCTAAATGCTCAGTAAAACCTGGTAATGGATTTAAACCATAAAAAGATCCTGTTGCTCCAAAATAACTAATATTAGTTGTGGCAACAGCACATAAATATAATAAAAATCCAGCAAATATAACAAACATCAATAAATCTTTACTAGAAATACGAAACTTCATAAATTTATACACCCCAAATCTATAAACATTATACTACATATTAAACAAGCAATAAAAAGAATATTTCTTTTATTTATCGCTTAGAAAACTTTGATATTATTATAACAAATATTATAAACAATGCAAGACAACATAAAGCTATTAATACAGGATGATCATTTATAAATTTTTCAATTCCCTTTTTTTCAGCTTTGTTATTATCAACTTCAGTATCTGGTTTTTTATTATTCTCACTATTTTCATTACTTGTTTCATCTATATTAGTATCATACAAAATATAAATACCTTTTTGTGAATTAGGTGTAAAAACCCAAGTATAAATATTTCCATTAACAACATCTGCATTATTTTCTAAAACTTTATAATCTGAAGTAATATTTACTTTTACTTCTTCTAAATCAGGATACTGTTCAAAAAATAACATCCCACTATTATCCGTAGATAAAGTTATCGTCTTCTTATCTTTATCATATTGAGCAGTTGCTGATTTAAACCCTTTTTTAACTGTCCTCGCTTGAACATAATTATTTAAATTAAATGTATACTTATATGTAAAATTATAACCATTATCTAATTCATCTACCGTCCTATTATAATATTTTATGCCAGCTTCCTTTTTATCAGGTAAAGTATCAACAATAACAGTATCTGCATAGATTGGAATAAATTCACGAAAAGATTCCTTTAATTGTTCTTTATTAATTTTATTATTTGCGAAAGCTGTTATTAAAACAGATTCATTGATTGTTTTTTCGTTTACATTAATATTTACATTAGCCCTACATCCACACAATAAAAAGACTAATCCAACTAACATTAATATTTTTTTAAACATTTTTAATTACCCCTTTGATGAGTTTCATAATAACCATCCATTTCTATTCCCCAATAGCCTGACATATTAAATCCTCTACGTGTAAATAATACCCCTGATTCATTACCACTTGCTTCGGCACAAATATAACTATTAGTTGATTCTTCAATACCCACAATCAAAATAATATGTCCATCTGATTCTAACAAATCACCTGGTTGTAAAATAGGACTATTAGACAATCTTACTTTTTTTACTCCTTTTAAATATTGAAAATCTCCTGCCAACATTTGAGCAATATCAAATCCCCCATTTTTGATAGCCCATGGTACAAAACCAGAACAATCTAATCCACAATAATTATAAGCTTGACCATTAGCATAGAAATAACACTCTGAACTACCCCAATAACCTAATGCTCCAATAACGACACCATCATAATGACCACCGCTCCAATAATAAGGTACTTTAACACCATAATTATTTCCAAGCTCCGCAATTAAAGTTACAGCTGCCGCTACAACTCCGGCTCGTGTACCATAACCAGCACGTTCAACATTTTTCGCAATTAAACCATTAAAGGCTTCCAAACTAGTTCCATTCTTTTCTAAGAAAGAATCTAATGGTTCATGTAATACTGTATGACCATCAGAAGATAATGTATAATCACCATAGTCAATAATTCCACTAGCACAAGTAGAACCTGAAACACTTCCTCCACCATAGTGTTTAATTAAAATATCTTCATAATTATATCCTTCTTCACCCATTGTACGCCATTCATCAGCATCATTATTTAAATAACCAGTATGAATAGCATTACCATTCTCATCTAATAATACTTTACCTTTAACTTCATTAGCTAGTGCTAATACTTCTTCTTTAGTTTCTTGAGATAAAGCAGTTTTCCAAACTGTTCCACTATTAATTTCCGGTGAATATAAAGATATTGCTCCCCTGTCTTCACGATAAATATCTTTATCATAATCCCAATATACTTGATCTGCTTCACAAGCACGCATTCTTATTTTACCGGTATTTGGGTTATAACCATAAAAGCAGTCATCTGGATAACTAGGACACATCGAAGTATTCCTAGTTAAGGCAAAATTTCGAGCTGCCACAATCCCTGTTTTAAAATATTCAGGATTACCAGGAATATACCCTACTTCAGCTAAAGCAACGCCTACTACATATTTTTCAAAATCAATTGTTTCTAAAACTGTATAATTACTTGGTGTTGCATCACAATTCACCAATTCAACTTGTAAGCCTTCTAAATCTACTTTACCAGTAGTTAAAACACCCTTTAGTGAGTATGTACAACGTCCCGTTCCTGAAAAACCGCCACCTATCAAATCATCATCAACAAATGTTGCTAAAATAAGAAATAAAATTAAAAAAGTTACTACCAACATTAAAGCTACATGAGGATGCGTCTTTAAGTAATTTAATATAAATTCTTTACCTTTACCAATTGTTCCTTCAAATGGATTACTTGCATCGTCTTTGCTCTTGCCATCACCCTCATCAACGTCATTTTCAGTCTTACCACCAAAGAAATTTTTAATACCATTTTTTATTCGTGTACTTAAAGGTTGTTGGGTATTTTCATTGATACTACCTGTGCTATTCTTATTAGCATCATTACTTCCTTGTTCATTTTCATTTTGACGTTGTCTTTGCCAAAATTTTAAATTTTTTCGCGCTGTTTGCGTCGAATCAGCATTTGTCTGCTGTTCATTAGGTTTATTTTTTAAAGCCCCATAACCATTATTATTATTATTATTATTTGTCGGCAAATTGGCGTTTTCATTATTAGCATTGTTTTTAGTATCTGTTTTATCTGAAGAATCTTTCTTCTCCTGATTTGTATCCGGTTCAGCATTTTTATCTGTATTGTTTTGATCTTTTGGGTCTTTTTCTTCGTCTTTTGCATCTTTTGTTTCTTCTTTTGGTTCTTGTTCTAAACCGTCTTTCTTTTTTAAACCATCTTTTTCTGGTAAAGATGATTGCGTCGGATTATTATTTAAGGTTTCATCGTTTGGTGAATCACCATCTATATTGCCATTGTTTTCCTCTTCCGAAGAATTACCATCTTTGGTGTTTGGGTTAGCATTTGGTTGAGATGGCACGGCCTGATTATTATCTTTTTTTTCTTCTGCATTTGTTTTATCAATACCAGCACTTTTTTGTGATGTGTCTTCATTATTATTTTTTTGTTTATTTTGCTCTTCAATAGAGTTTTTTGGACTTAAACTTTTAGTTTGATGAGCAGGAGTTGTTCCTGTATTTTGATACCTTAAATCGGGATTATAACCAATAGATGTCTTATCTTTTAAATCGCTATTTTTTAAATCAGCTTCTAATTGATCGAGTTTTCTTTCTTGCTCTAACAATGGTTCTTCATTAACTGTTGGTTTAACAACCTTTATTTCATTCTTTTTTGCATTATCGGCCATAATACCACTTCCACACTATCAAAAGTATACCACAAACAACCAAAATAAAAAAGCTGATAACAGCTTTTTTAGAATAGATTATAATCCACCGCCAGCACCAAAAGAATCTAACTCTTCTTGCGTGCAAATTATACGTACTCTCATTCTGCGGCTACCACAAACAAATAAAGCATCACCTTGATTATAACTTTTAATACTATTCATTTCACTTTCATTTAAATCTATTAATAATGCCAAATCTTCAACTGCTTGTTTTTTCAAACCCATTATTAAATAATATGAAGCATTATCAAAAATCGCTTTGCCATGGACAATTAAATTTGGTGCTGCAAAATCTGTTGGTTGTTGTGTAATAATAATAGTTCCAGTATTATACTTTCGAGCACGTCTTTGCATTTGTGCTAAAAATTCAGCCCCTAATTCATTTCGCGTAGATAATAATACATGCGCTTCATCAACACATAATAACGTTGTCAAATCCTTATCTAAGCATAATCCCCATGCAAACTTTAATATATTAAAGAACAAAGCGTTTCTAATATTTTCATCACTATTCATTAACTCTTTAATATTAAAAACTATAATATTACTATCAATCTGTAAAGTAGTATGTCCACAGAAATAATATCTTAACTCTTTTGTTAAAGGTCTTACCCTTAATTCAAGTCTTTCCATAACATCTCTTTCACGAGTTTTTTCAGGCATTGAAAGTAAACGTCCTTTAATTGTAGCATAAACATCATCAAAAGTAGGAAAATCTTCAGCTTTTAAAGTTGTAAAATCTGTTTCAAAATCTATTTTATAACGTTTATAAGTATCTTGAACAACATCACTGAACATTGCTAAAACATCGTCTTCAATACTTGGAGAATAATATTTCATAAAAGCTTTTAATGATTGCAAAGCCCTTGTTAATACCGTTCGACCTAAACCTTGTTCAATTTCATCTTGATCCACATCAGGAACAACTTCCAATGGATTAATCATTCCGTAGTCGCCACCTTTACCTAAATCAAGATAACTACCATTAACACTACGGCACATTTCCTCAAGTTCTCCTTCAGGATCTAAACAAACTACTTTATAACCATTTCTAATATGACTTCTAATTAATAACTTAGCAGCTGTTGATTTACCACTACCTGAAGTACCCAAAATAATCATATTAGCATTATTTCGATTATGTTCTTTCTTTATTTTAAACAAAAATTGGTTAAATAAGATAACTCCTCCAGAAAAATCAACACCTAATAAAGTTGAATCTCCTGGATCTTTAATGCTATCAAAAACAAAAGGATACATCGCAGCGATTGTAATAGATGGTATTGGTGTACCAATTCTATTTTCAATGTCTTGTTTAGGAAAGATTGGAATAATTGACTTTAAGACTTTTTCTTGTTCAAACATTAAAGGAATAGCTTTCATTCCCAAAGCATCTATATAATTACGTACTTGCATTTTTTTCATTTCAAGTTCTTCTGGACTATCAGCTGTAATCATTATATGAAGTTGAAAATCAAATATTCTTGCTTGAGTAGCAGCTAACATCGATATGAAACTTTCTAGCGATTCATAATCCTGTCTTATTCTTTCCTGAATAGTCTGATCTCTTTCTGACTGATAACGCATTTTTAAATCAGCTATTTCTTTATTTAACATACTTTGTAATGTTGAAAATTCAATGGGTATTTGTTTAGCAACAATTTTAACCCCTGATATATTAGTTAAATTAGATAAATATCCTGGATTAATATATTTCGGATAGCTTATTACAGTTAAAATTGTTGCGTTTTTACCACTTATAACAAAATCCATTGGTTTAAACATTAATCCTTTCGGAGCGATTTCACTTTTTATATTCATTATGCCATCACCGTCCCAAAAGTTGTTGTCATCCCACCATTTAAGAAATTATCAAGAATCATTCTCAAATCAGCATTTGAAACTTGTGTCGAATTAATAGAAGCATTGGCTAAACCAGCTATCAAATTATGAATTCTTTTTTGAATGGTTTCTAATCTTTTTTCTTTAAATAGGATAAAATATTCAGTATCCACAACATTATATTCAGCACCCATAAATGCATTAGCCTTATTAATATCTTGAATAATTAATTTTCTAACTGCACTATCCGTACTTTTTTGATACAAAAGCTGTAATTGTGATAAATAAAGATTAATATCTACTGGACGATCAGCTACTACTAGCCAAAATTCATAGTCAATCATATTATAAAAGTTTTGTAAATTAAATATTACATTTTCTCTTTCCTGTGTATCTAAAATAAAGATATTTTTAGGCGCAACCTTTATTCCTGTCACATAATAACCATTATCTAATTGAATCATCCCATTCATAATATTTTTAATAGGTACCCAATCTTCACTATACTTACTAGCTTGTTCAATTGTCACATTTGTAGCATTATTGCTTGTTTGTTTTACTATCGCCATATCCTGCACACCAACCTCTCCAATAATATTTTTTTCGACCTGTATAAAATCTATAAATATTGCCCATTAATGTCATAACATTATGATAATGTGGTACAGGAGCTACCAAAAAAGTAGCAATTAAAGCAGGTGCTAATAACATCAACATAACTCCCATTTCAGTTGAATCTATTATAACTAATAATAAAATAGTAATACTAACACCTGTTATAAATATAGCCAAATCCACAGGACGAAAGAAACTCAATATTAATTGGGACTTCTTTGAATTCGCCGGAATTAGAAAATTATTATTATTATCCATATATCACACAACCCTTCATTCTATTATCTTTGACCATTTCTGTTTTCTTCAGCTTGACGTTTACGTGTAACTTTATCAACATACTCATCAGTAAGAGGTGTGGCATTCTTAACACCTTTACCTTGATCAGCAACATCACCAACAGCTGTTTGCGTTTTAATTTTCCTTGAATTATCTTTAGCCATACTATTATAAGCACGATTAAATAATTCATCAGCACTAATCGTTGTAATATGTCCATGTCCATCATCATACTCATAACCTAAATCAATTTCATTACCGCTACTATCTACACCATATTTACGCTTATAAGTATGCGAAACGACAGTACCACTTGCATCTACTTCATCTAAAACAAAACTATTTGCTTTGTGAATTGCACTAAAATCAACTTTAGCATTTTTTATGACATCTCCACCAAATGGTGCCAATAAGTCCGCCAATTTTACCTTTATTTCATTACCATTTTCATCATAAGTTGTAAGCATACGTGATTGATTGTTAGAAATATAATCAGAGAATTGAGATATAACACCTTGAACACTATTTTGAAGATTTTGATTTGTAGTTATATTTTGCGCTACCCATGCGTCAGCAGCAGCTTCCATCGTACGACGCGCAGATTCAATTTGTACTTGTAATTCACTACGTGCTTGAGCCATTTCACTATCACTTCTTTTAGCGACTTTATCTAAACTAGTAACAGCCTGTAGTCTAGCAGTTTCTAAAGCATGACGAGCCGTTTCTTCATCCGTTTCAGCAGCAGTTAACGTCGCTTGAAGACTAGCAATCGTTGCTGCCGATGCTCCACTAGCTTGAGCAGTAGCTAAAGTAGTAGCAGCTGTAGCTCTTGCCGATTGTTTCGCACGCAAATCATTTAATTCCGTTTCTGTTAAACGATGAATTTCTTCATTATAAGTAGTTTCATTCCAGCCGTCGCGATATTCACTAATTTTAGTAGCTTGTAATGCTTCCATTTGCTGTTTATACGCTTTGGAAATAGCATCCTTTTTATATGCTTCCTCACGAGTTTTACTTTTCATATCATCTAAAGCAGCACCAAATTTAATATCAGCTTCTTCCCTAGACAAATCTATTGTTCCAGTAGCCCAGGCTGTTGCCCTTTTATATCTATCTTGCAAAGCAGCTCCAATAGCCGTTGATTCAAAGGCCGTTAATCGAGCTTTATTAGTAGCTTCTTGAGCAGCATAATAAGCATCTCTAGCCTGTTGCAAAGCCGTACGAGCTGCAGTAATGGCCGCAGCATTTCCGCTTCGAATTGCCGCATCCAAAGCGCTTTTAGCACTTTCCCAATCTCCCCTTGCCGTTTCTTCAGCTATCCTTGCCGCTTCTAATTGACTAGCAGCATCTGCCTGATTACGTTTACGCTCTGCTCTACTTTCAGCAGCATCTCCTGCACGATCAACGGCTTGTGAACTTATACGTTTAGATGTTTCATGATCCATCGCCATCTTATGCTTTTCACCTGGTCCAAATTGACTATAAGCATCCCTCACAGCTGCTGAGCCAAAACCAGCTAAAGCAGAACCCAATCTTTTTCCAAATGGTTGATCTTTATTTTTATTCCAATTTTGAGCAGCTGTTCTTCCACCAGCCGCTACAATAGATTGTGCAGCCCAACCGCCACCTTCAGCAAACTTTTTACCAATTCCTAAACTCATATTACCCGTATTAAGTTTTAATGAATCAGCAATAAATTTAGGTGCTTGTCTTGCAAAAGCCACTAAACCTAAAATTAATAAAGCCAAAGCAATTAAAGTTTCAACAGGCGAGATATCCTGATTTCCCCAAAAAGCACTAGTTGTGGAAAATAAATCATATAAGTGACAAATAATATATACAACAATATAAACAACTGAAATTCTAATAAATACTTCCATAAAAGTAGAAATAACCGATTTTACATATTGATTAAAATTACTTTTAAAATTAGGTAATACTTGCATAATGAGCGGCACTGGCGCAATTATTTGATAATAAGCCATTTTAGCAGCTCGAATTCCCATATCGATACTAAAGGAAACAAAAGCATACAAAACAAATAAACCTGCTATTGTTGACAATCCCCAGAAATATTCTATATTTCCATCAATATAATCATCTAAAAATACCGTATATATACCAAATGGTCCACCACCTGAAGTTATCGCATAAGCTTCTTCTAAGGTAACATTAGAATCATCTAAAATATCTAATGCTTCAAAACCACCATCAATGTCACTAAAGCCGGCAAAACACGAAACTACCGCCGCTCCTCCTAATAAAGGGATAAAGAAAGCTCCAACTCCTGTCACAGCTAAAGCAATAGCTCCAGCTGCTAAACCAGCACAAAGTAAAATATCTATCCCACCATTTACAAAATATGTCGATACATCAGCTTCTATATCTTCAGCCGTTAAACCGCTATCTGATGCGGGATGAAAAAAAGCTTCCCATAAATTAGTTGCTGTAACAGCTCCACCAATTTCCTTTATTTTATCATCAACCGATACATTAGATTCAATCGGCACTGAGCTATCTCCAACATTAATCGACGATGTACCTAAATCAACCGTTAAATCACTATTACTCCTAAAAAATATTTTAGCTAAGACATCATGTTCTAAAAACAAATTTTGTGCTTGATACATAAAATTAAAAATAACTGGTGTTATAGCCAATCCTATAACCGCAATTACTACATTCTTAACCATCTTAGGGCCAAAATCACCCTTTAATGTTTGATCAGGATCTATAACACCTCTTAAAATCGCATAAGCCAAAACAAAAAGCATTAAAACGCCAACGATAATATATATTTTATTAGCTACTTCATAATATGCATCAGAAGATAGTAATCTTGCACTTGCTAAAGCCATAAATATTCTAAAAGCTGAACCAATTAAACCATATATAAAAGAATCTAGAGTTATTAATAAACCCATTATTCCTTCTTGAATAGGATTTTTAAATAATAATGGTATCATAAAATCACCCCTAACTTATTCCGCAAGTTCCATACCATCCTAATAAATTAAATAAAAAATTAATTAAATTAGGAAGGAAAAACAAAATAATTGCATAAACAATTCTTTTAGCCGTTGTTTTAGCTGCCTTTGTCAAAGCATCTTTATCTTGACTAGCAACAGCTTTTAAAAAATCAACGATTGATAAAGCTAAGCACAACAAAGGAGCAGCATATTTAAAAACATTAAATATTTGTTGCAAAAACTCAATAACTTCTTCATCAAATACGCCCTCGCACTCGTCCGCCGTTCTACCTTCTAATACGTAACTTATTTCATAAGTATTATCTAGTGCTTTCACATCATTATTAAACACAAAGAAACTACTAATAAAAACAACTAATATTAATAATAATTTTCTATACATAGAAAACACCTCATACCATAGAAATTATAACACAAAAAAAATGATATTTAAACAAATATCACCTTTTTGCATATATTTTTTAATATTTTAATTATTTACATGCGTCTGGATTTGTAATACAAGTTTTACAAATATCATAATCAGTATTAGTTCCAACTTCAACTAAGCTAAATACTAAACTAACTAATGTAGGTACAAACCATATTGCAATACCTGCTACAGCTCTCATAGCTAGTTGTTTTAAAGCCTTTTTGATCTCTTTATCATCAGATCCAACAACAGCTTTACCTAAATCTATCATACCAAATATTATAATTAAAAGTGGAATAACAATCTTAAATATACTCAAAATTTTTCCAACAATTCCCCAAATATCTTTTGTTTGAGCACAAAAACTAATTAATAGATCCATACAAACATCTCCTTCATTCATAATATAATTGTATTTAAATTTACAAAATATGTCAAGTTTTTCTTTTATTCTTTTACAATTCCAAATAATCTAGCTGATCTATTACCATCACTAGCCGGCTTATTTTTATCAAAACCAAGCTTATTTAAAAGCTCGTCTAACACCCTATGTTTATCCTTTTTATCATCTAATGGAGGAATATTTTGAAACACCATGCAACCTGCTTCAGCTTCAAATTCCCTAATATCATTATTATCTAATAAACTTTTATTTAAAACTACTTTTAAACCTTTCATTTTATCAGTAATATTTCTATCTCTTAAAATAAGTTTTTTTAACATTATTGTCGAAGGCTCAATCAAATAAAGCATTTCGGTACAATTAGCTTCTTCAGCACTATTATTTACATCTATTAATATTACATTGTAATTATTAACAGGATTTTTAATAATTGTCGACAATTCCTTACTATTAACACTTCGTAAATCAGGATCATTAAAAAACATAAAATCATTTTTATCAAGCTCTAAACCTAACACCGAATAATGTTCCGACAATTGTTTCTTCAACATATATACTAAAGTAGTTGCTCCTGCATGATCTGTTAAATTTTTAATCCCGATAACTCTAGTTCCGCCCATATTGGGCATTGCAATACTCGCATTAATAAATGATTTTTCATTAGTAGCTCCCCTATTACCTCTAAAAGCACCAAACATTCCCCCATTAGAATTATTAGAATTATTAGAATTATTATCAGACATCGGAGCAGCATTAACACCTACGTTATTACCAATCAAATGATATGGTGCAACATCTTTATACGTATTAGGATTATCTATTAAATATGTTATAGCATCAATATTTCTTGTGAAATTATATATGCCCATTGATACTAATTCAGATAAATATTGTGGCGAATTAACAACTGGTGAATCATCCAGTAACAAAATTATTTTTGACATATCCATTCCAAAAGATAATCTTTGAATCTGGGTTATATCTTGATAACCTGCAATTGCCGTAATATCTAAAATCATTTTGTTAAAGAAAAAATTATCAAATTGCGCAACTAAATCATCTACTTGAAACTCACCATCAATTGTTTTTATCAAATCAATTTTATTACTCAAACTAGATAACATAGCCGAATATTTATTTGCAACTATAACATTCATTTAATCGCTCTCCCTTTTTACTAATTTATCGTATAAACCTTTCCATTTCCTGTTTCAATACCAGCACTTTCATCTTGTGGATCATATATTTCATCGGTAAGGCCATCAACACGCACTGATAAAAAATCAGATAAAACAGGAACTTCAAATTTATAAAATAACCTTACACGATAATAAATAGCCTTATATTTACCACCTTTTAAATTAGCATCATATCTTGCAAAACAATAATAATATTTTTTATTAGACTGTGCTTTTTCAAAAGAATTACCAATGCTATCAACACTTCCTAAATCAGAAACACCATACCAAATATTATCCTTACTACGATCAGTTTCAGGACACTTTCCTTTAGCCGTATAATTGCTACCCATTAAATACAAATTAATCGTTTGAATACCATTTACATTTGTCGTAATAGTTTCACCATTTATTAACGATGTTCCTGAAGTATGATTATCCTTTGTCGTTATTCCTTTATGTTTTTCAATTATAGTTAAAACTTCATTTTTTATTTTAAATGATTTTGAATACTCGATAGTAATTATAATATAAGCTGAAAACATAGCTATAAAAACTATTACTAAACCTAATAACCAAACATTTGCAATTCCATTTTTCATTTTCAATCACCTACTAGCAAGTACCCGTCTTTATATTATCATAATCATTCAATAAAAATATAACCGAAGTTTCCCCACTTATTTTAATATTGAAAAAAGTATTAAGAATTGGCCAATCTAATCTAAAAAAAACTACCGCTTCATAATAAGCAGAATCTGGATGACCAATCGCTCCATTTGTATATATTACATCTTTTCCAGTTGTTCTTTCTGTAACACTATGCTTGGATATACAATAATTAATATTACCATTTGACGCTTTACTATAAGAACTGGGATTTTGTTGGTTTATATTAAAACTATACCAACAATTTCCATCAGTCGGGCAACTTCCCGTCGAAGAATAGCCTATACCTTTTAAATATTCATTAATGGTTCCTATAGAATCTTCATTAATTCCATGATTTCTTTCAATGGCTAATAAAATCTCATCTTTAATCTTATAACACCTTGAATAATTGGTAGTTACACTTACAAAAGTAGTAAATAAAGCTAAAAAAGCAATAACTAAGCCAAACATCCAAGTACCACCAATTGCTTCCTTCACTCTAACACCTACCCTCTAAATGGGCATTCAAATACCTCAGAATTATTACTATCAGGGTTTTTACAATACGCCATACCATTACTATTATACCCATTATCACACACCGCATTAGCGCAAGTTGCTCTATTTGTCATTCCTTCTTTAACCATTGGCCAAATGAACATAAAGAAAAAAGCCGTAAGCAAAGCAACGGCTGAAACGACAATTACAGAACCAGTTAGTTCACCTGTAGCTTCTTTCATTCTTTATCACCTCAAATACTAGCAATTTCCTATGTTCCTGAACAATTCTTAGTATAAGTACGGCCATTATATTTAGCTGTACAAGTGAAATTAGTACAATTTATAGTATTTTCATCTTGAGCATCACTACCAGCATTACCTTCAATTGTTCCGCTATAATTACCATTTGCATCAATATTTGAGCAAGCAGTTTGCATAGCAATATTTGCTTGAATTTGTGGCATTATAAATATTGTAAATAATGCAGCAATTGCAGCAATTGCAACAACCGTAATAACTGTCATATTTAATTCTCCTGTAGCTTCTTTCATCTATTAAATCATCCTTTCTTTATTTCCTACTATACTAAGAGTATACCACCCATAATTAAGAAGTTCAAGCAATATTTATTTAATTAATATAAACTTTTTCATTTATTTACATAATCTTTCTTTACATAAATCTTATAATAGTTTTCTTTTTCATAAAATAAATCATAATCCTTAAAATTATCATAAGTATACAACCTATCATATGATACAACAAACAAATGCGTAAAATCATATGCTTTAACAAAATCAGCTATACTACCATTCCCCATCTGAATATCAACATAATCACCAAAAATATCCATTTTATGATTCATGGTTAAATAAAAGACTTCAGCTCGAGGATCAATAAAAGTTTTAATACCTCGCCATTCTAAGTACCCGCCAATATCATAATTTGTATAAACTTTCATATCTTTAGGATTGTATACTTCTAATAACTTATCAACACCATCTTTATAATATAGTTCATTTTGTCCATCTATTATTTTTTTACCTAAATACCAGCTTAATCCACCTAATAAAACATAAAATAAAACGATAGATATTTTACCTAAATTATTTTTAGGAATAATTGTCGGTTTACTTAAACAATTATTCCTAAATAAATCCTTTAAAAAATAACATAAAGGATAAGTCACAAACATTACAAAAAAAGCATATCCTTTTTGAGCCATAAACGATAAAATAGTACATCCAAACAGCATTAATAAATAACTAATATTCACTTCTTTATTTTTATTATAATTAATCATAAAAATAATAAAGTATATAAACATCATTCCTAAAACATACTTACCAGCTACACTAAATACGCGAATTGGTCTCATCTCAACAATTATTTCTGCCGCACGACCACCATAAGAATTGATAAAATAACAAATGGCATCAAGACCATATGGATTAATAAAACCAGCTAAAAAAATAAATGGACATATTATAATTAACCAACTAAAATGATAAACATTCTTCTTTTTAAAAATAACAGTTTCCAAAAAGCCTTCAGCAATAAATGGTAACATAAAAATAAACATAAACCACCATAAAGAAGCATGTACATTTATTAATATGATAGAAATTATCGGTAGTATAAATAAAAGTTTATAATTACCATTTTTTCTAAATTTTTCAATTATATATATTTCTAAAGCTAACAATATATAAGAAAATA
The DNA here is from genome assembly GCA_947631475.1 of uncultured Bacilli bacterium. GTDB lineage: Bacteria > Bacillota_I > Bacilli_A > RF39 > UBA660 > Coprovivens. Next base: position 19,693 of record CANRLI010000010.1, read on the forward strand.
TCTGCGGTCTAGTCGATATACATAAATTATTTAATAATAATAAATCTATAAGAATACTCATAATTGTCGATAATATATAATTATTATCACTTACTAACATACAAATTTTATAAATAATATATAATAGTAAATAATTAACAAGTATTAAAGCTATAAAAACTCCCGTTATACCTAATTTACTATATAAAGTATAAAAACCAACAGAAAATAACCATTGTTGCATAACAAATTTTAAATTTTCATGCATTGTAAAAGGTTCAATAGTCGGTAAACCGTGTTCAAGAACATACCTTCCATGATTTAATAAAAACCATGAATCATTATCTAAAAACCAGTCATTAAGAAACCACCATAATAAAGGTGTAGCAATTAACAAAATTAATGCTACCCATTTATTTATTTTTATTTGACTCAATTTACTCTGTATTTTATGAACTGTTTTTTTAAACTTATTATTTTTCTTATCTTCTTCATGAAATTCTTGCTCAGTATTAACATTCCAAATATCATCTTTAGCATTATTTTCATCTAAAATATTATCAACTGTTTTCATAGCTGTCATCATTGAATGATCCATATTATTATAACGATGTTGCCCATTACGACCAACACAGAATAAATTATTATAATGATTTAAATAAGCAATAACTTTATCTATCTCAGCATATGTATCAAAATATGCTGGATATGCCTTTTTTACTTTCTCACGATGCGTATCTAATACATCTTTTTTATCAACAATCCCCATTTTCACAAGTTCATTTATCGCAAAATCACTTGCTTCTTGGTCACTTAATCGCCAAAATTTATCATTTTCATTGCAAAAATACTCAAGGCCAATCCATACCGTATCCATAGCTTTTTTAACCATATAAGGACTCCAGTTATTAAAAATTTGAATTCTTCCTAGTTTAACATCCGGTTCTTGAATATATATCCAACAATCAGGCACTATATTATTTAAAGTTTTAATTTTTGTTTCATTTTTTAAATTAAGCTTTTTTACTAAAACACCAATAGTTACAAAATCACGATAAGGTAAACCATCAGCTATCTTATAAATATCTTTAGGTACTTTATCCATATTAATTACTAAATCCTTAAGAGGCATACTAGATATAAAAATATCACCTTTTATTTCTTTTTCTTTTCCATTTACTAAACAAGTAACCGATTTAATAACTTCTTTATCATTATTAATATGAATTACTTTATGTTTCTTCAATATTTTACCACCCATTTTTTCTACTTCGCTAGCCACTGTTTCCCATAATTGACCAGGGCCCAATTTCGGATACAAATATTCTTCTATCAGGGACGTTTCTTGATGTTTTTTCTTCGTATGAAATATTTTACTAAAAGCATCTTTAATTACTGCCAAAACAGATAATCCTTTAACTCTTTGAGCACCCCAGTCAGCTGATATCTGTTTGGGATGTCTTCCCCATAATTTTTCAGTATACTTTTCAAAAAAAGTACTATATAATTCCTTACCAAAACGATTTATATAAAAATTTTCTAAAGAATCTTCTTTCTTTTTAATTAAAACACTTTTCAAATAACTAAAACCACTTTTAATTGTTCTAACTAAACCCAGATTTTTAAAAGTTTGTAATTTCATACTAATTGGATAATTAAAAAATTTTTTTAAAAAATATATTCTAGATACTCTATTACGAACTAAAAATACCTTATCTTCCTTCTCTGGATCAGGTCCACCTTTTACTAAATTTTTCTTTCTATTTAATTTTTTATCATCAAAAGAAGGTTTTCCTTGTATAGGCAGAATATTCTGCCAAAAATCATTAACTCTTTTTTCTTTAGAAAAAAAACGATGGCCCCCTATATCCATTCGGTTACCTTTGTAATTTACTGTTCTAGATATCCCCCCAATAGTATCACTTTCCTCAAGTATTGTAATACTATAATTCGTACTCTTTTTTAACAATTCATAAGCAGCTGTAAGACCTGCTGGTCCTGCCCCAATTATAATAACTTTCTTTTTCATAAGTACTCCCTGTAACATTTATATATATATTATATCACAAAAAAAGATATTTATTTTTAAATATCCATTTTTAATTTATTGTCCTATCATATTCATAACAGCAATTATAAGCAAAATCATTACACCAACACCAGTACAAACAAGCATACTCATTGTTTTACTTTCCATTTTATCCAAACGTTCTTTATAACGTGTATCACGAGCTTTTTGTTGTAAATTAGAAATTGTCTTTGAGAAAGTAATCAATTGTTCTTGTTTTCTTTCTTGACGTCCTAAACTTAAACGATAAAGCAAACGCATCATACGCATAGAATCTCGAACTGGATACATTTGAGCAAACTCCATATATGGTGTAACAGTGGCATCTCCGGCATTAATTTTATTTATCATGTCGATTAAACCTTCTCTAAATATTTCCGGAGCATCACTAATTGATTTACCTAAAGCAACTGGTACAGTATAGTGTTGAATAAGAATCTCTAAACCTTTTAAATAATAAGGTAACATTGAATCTATTTGTAACAAATGTGCTTTATAGAAATTCTTTAAATTCATGTAATCTAATTTAAACATTAGATATCCACCAACACAAGCTAAAACAACTTTAACCAAAGATAAATTTGATATCATTATAAAAATTAATAATATTATAACTATCAAACCATTTTTTATTCTTTTTTGGTATAAAACATCAGAGTCTAAACCATCACCATATTTAGCTCTAACCAAAAAGTCATAATCATCTTCTTTAAGTTTCATAAAAATATCTTGATTATCTTGAATAAACTTATTTGGTTTTATATAACCATTAACTGTTAAGACAATAAATGCAACTATTCCTATAATAATAACTTCAAAATACATAATTACTCAACCCCCACATCTTCATTATAATATTTTTCACCAGTTATTAAGAAATAACAATTAATAATAATTATGGCATGCAAGATTATTTTAACATATAGTTTATCTAACATAGCTAAATACTCAGTACGTCCAAATAATAGCTGCATAACTAATACTAATAAAAACAAGGCCATTCCAAATGTTAAGAACTTCTTATGGAATGTTTGTCTATCCATTCTATCTCGATAAACACCTTCAACTAAGGCATCAATATCCATTGACATTAATTCAAGCGCCTCTCCTGAGTCTCTTGCACCTTCTTTAGTAATTTGCAAGAACAATTGATGCATATTTTTAACCATATAATATGGATAAGCTTGATTAAAAAAGTCAATAGATTGATCAATTGTACCATTATCATATGACATTTGAATCATTCTTTTAACATCACGTAAAACAGGATCTTGTAAAATACCTGAATCTCTAACACCCTCAAGTGCTTTAACAAAACTTTGTGTTGTATTAAATTCCATAATAACATTGGTTGTATAAACTTGAACTTGTTCAAATAAATACTCACTATATAATCTTTGTGTTCTTAAATAATTTAAATAAGGTACAAAGCAAATAGCAATAACAGTATAAATTATCGATACTGGAATACTATAAAAATATAAAAAAGTAATACCTGCTGCTGCACCACCCATTAATAATACTTGTGTAGCATATTGTCGTGGTGTATATTCATAGCCTAGCTCTTTCGTCTTTTCTTTAACTTCACGATAACTATAAGGAGCATAAGTATTATAAACTCGTGATACTGTATCCGCAAAGAATTTATAAACATTATCACCTGTATTATATCGATAAGCTAAAACGAATATCGCAATAACTAACCATATAACTAATTCCATAATATCACCTTCTTATTATAAAACATCATTTTCTGCCGCCACCACATTGACAGGATTAGCAACTGTGTTAACAGTTGGTGTTGGCATTGAAACCGTTGGAAATATATTTGGCATTGGAGCTGCTTGATTAGTAGGTGTTGCCGTAGCTACATTTTGTGGTTGGACTCCACTAACTTGACTGGCAACAGGTTTAGGTGTTTGAACTTGAGCATATGTTTGAACTGTACTATTTCCAGCCGGTTGTGGGGTTGGATTAACCACCGGTTTAGCTACAGGCTGCCCGTTAGTAGCCGGTTGACCACTAGCTGGCTTAGATCCAACTGGAGCCGCGGCACCATTATTAGTTGTACTAGCCGGTTGAACTGCCACTTGTTGGGGAGCTGCCTGTGGCGTTGGCCCTGGTTGCGTTACCACTTGTTGAGGCTGAACAGCTTGAGGCTGAGTCACATTTTGCTGTGGCTGTGGAGCCAGTGGTTGTGGGGGTGCCTGCTGTGGTTGAACTTGTTGAACTTGTGGTGTAGCAGATACCTTAGCTACCTGAGCATTTTGATTATTCTGATCTTGCGTTGGCACTGGTTGTGAAGGAGTAACAGCTACATTATTATTAACAGCTGGGGTTGGCGAACTTTGACTAACATTAGTATTAGAATTATTAGTAACACCACTAACCGTTGGACTAGCTGGCTTTGAAGAATTGTCATTTGGTAAACTAGCTGGAGTTACATTAGATCCCCCATTACTATCATTAACACCATTAGCCGGTGATTCATTTTGTTCTTCCCCATCACCACTGTTCAAAGCATCAATTAAAGTATTTTTTGTTTCCTTATTAGCATAATTATCTTCAGCACTATCACGCATATTCGATAAATCTTCTTTAGAATCAGCTTCACCTATGCCAAAAATATCCTCATTTTCAAAATAAACATTACCAATTGCTAAATAATCAATCAATTTTTTAGTTGGATTATGCAAAGTAACTTTACCATCCAACGTTTTAGAATATAACATATTAGACTTAGGCTTATTAGTTTCATCATCAACATAAAATTCACATACTTCCATAATTTCACGTTGAAATCTACCTAAAGCCTTAGAATAATAACCTTTAACATAAATTCCTATTTGAACATATCTATGAATTGAAGACAAATATTGTTCAATATCTTGACTACCCTCTAACAAAGCATACATACGCATTGGTATACTAGAAGCTTTATCAGCATGGATAGTTGAAATAATATGGTGTCCAGAAGAAATAGAGTTACGAACTGCCATAACTGCTTCTGCTGAACGAACCTCGGCCAGTAATATCCAAATTGGGTTCTGTCTCATACATGCAACTAATGCTTCTGTATAAGAAGCAATATTATTAGTTTTCATAGCTACAATATCACGATGAGGGAAAATCTTATCTAAGTGAAGTTCCAATGTATCCTCAATAGAAATAATTTTTTCATCTTCCTTAGTATTACTAGCCAAATACTTAACAAGTTCTGTCTTACCAGAACCAGTTTCTCCAGCAACCATTATATTACAATGACCCCAAACACATTTGATCAAAAAATCATGCATTTGTTCAGTAATATATTGTTCATTTATTAACTTATCCTTATTTAAACGAATCTTTGCCGGAGTCTTACGTATTAAACAGGCGATTCCATTGGTAGCAATGGAATCGTGTACAAAGTTCATACGTAATTCAGCACTTTCAGAGTCAAGAAATGGATGAGCCATATTAAAAGTTCTACCCATAACATTGGCACATTGAAAGGCTAATTTTTCCATAAAAGGATTATTAATGTCTGGTCTTTCAACCTGATAAACACCTTTTGACAATGTTTTTAGCCAAACTTGACCACCATTACTATAAGAAATATCGGTAACATCATCATCTTCTAAAAACTCTGACAACGGGCCAAAATCCATTTGGGAGAAAATATTCTTCTCATCCATAAAAACACCCTCTTTTTTTTCTTTTTTTTAACAAATAGTTAAATCAACACACTCATTAGATAAAATATAAGTTTGATTTCTAATATGAGCTTGTAATTCTTCACTAGTTAACTCTGTAGCTGCAGCATTAAGTGTATAATCAGTATTTCTAGGAACAGGTTCAATAATAATTCCTAGATTTTCAGCTTTTTTCAATAATAAGAACAAATTTTCTGGAACAGCAAACAACAAGTGCGCTGTTTCAGTAGGATTATCTTTATCAGCAAAAGCATTCTTTCCACTACCATCTCTTGCAGCTAAAACCTGAATACTCTTAATTAATCTAGCATAAATTAATTTACCATCATTTTCATCAGCAGATTTTAAATATAAATCTATCTGTGTCTTAGGCATAATTGAATTAGCATAAGTTAATTGATTATTAACTTTCAAATCATATATGGTATAGCCATCTGGAATATTAGCGAAAACTGAATTAGGCATTTCTTCTTCAGTCATCAACTGTTCTTTATAGAAAAAGCTATTCTGGGCTATTTTACCATCATAAGCAACTAATTTACCTATAATATCATTTGTATTAGTATACAAATTAGTCATTTCATCAACCATATCTTTTGGTACTTGAACAAAACCAATATCATCAGCTGTAATTTTTGAACCAGCATCTAAAGTTGATTTACATATTGGAATCTCTGTAGGTTTTACAGATTGATTAACACGCCAAGTATAACCAAAATATAACACAACTAACCCAATTATTACACCCAATATCGTAATAGTATTTTTATTACTTAAAAACTTTTTAAAGGGTACTAACAAATTTCCCATTTTATTCCTCCTTTTTAACTCTCTGGATAATAATCACAATATTCTTTAGAAGATTTATTATTTTCACAAACAAAACCACTACAATTTGTTAACTCAACTGGATCAAATTCAACAATCAAATCAATTGAATTTACGACATCTAAATTTGTTTGTGCTGAAGATGGATCGTTAGGATCAGTTGCGACATCCCTTCCAATAATAAACCCTGCAGTCGTTGTTGAAATCTTAACACTTACTTTAGGAGGAGATTCATACAAATCATAAAACTGAACTGTATAACTATCCGTAACAGAAACTGTTTCAGCAAATCTTCTTAGGAAGTTTTCAACGAAAACTTCCTTTAAGATTCTTATTTGCCCTGTCTGGGCATAATATCTATAATCTACTGAGTCATACAAAGCACTATTAGCTACTTCTTTTAATTGATAGTAATCTTGTGTATTAGTAGTTGTAGCATCATTGGTAAGCATCATAATAGTTGCTATAAAAATACCAAATATTACAAACCAGTATCCCCAATAAGATTCTTTCATATTATCTCACTCCTCCCTATTTAAATGCCAATCTAAAGTATTGATTACCACCATATTGGTTATTTGGATTAGAACCAGTTGGGTTTAATAGTGTTGCTACTGAATCATCTACAACTTCAATATAGTCAACCCAACGACATCCTTTTAAATTATTAAGTTGTTTAACAACATTGTCTTCATTATCATCTCTAACTAAAACACATACATTATCATATGAAGTCAAGTTGGTATAACCACCAAAGGCATTATAATCAAGATTTAATATATCATTAAAATCTTCTAAGAATTTACTTCCATAGTGGTTGAAGTTCGCAACATAATTATTCATTGTTGTCTCATCACTTGTTGTCCACCTACAATTTTCTGGACTACTAGCACATGTACCAACCGGTTGAATTGAAGATCTACCATAAATAGTTAAAGTATCAAAGTTAACACCATAACCATAAGTATCATTATAATCTCTAATAGCTGCTAAAGCTGCTGGTTTCAAAATATAAGAATATTCAGCATCATTAGCATAAACCTTTTCACCTTGATCTTCTATTTCTTTTAAAGCAACTGCACCCTTATTAGTAGAAAGCTTAGCTCCTGCATAATAGAAGGCTGCTTTATTTGTCCAGTTACCACCTAATTGTCGATCAGATGACGTATTTAAATCACTTAATGATACCGTAGATGTACTAAATCCTAATACACCACCAGAACCACTACCAGTACTCATCTTATAATCATAGCCATCATTATCTTGAATAAATTCCTCAGGAGTAATTGTTTCTTCCACATTAGGATTATCATAAGTATAAGTAACTAATGGATCGCCACAACATAAACAAATATCTTCAACAACTTCATAGAAGCACGTTCGAGAATTAACCGAGATAATCGACGAAGCACCTTTACCCATCACTCGACCAGTCTCATTTTTATCAAAATAGTCTCCTATTTGAGCAAACCGATAAGTATATTCATACAAATTACGAGGCGTTGTTATACTAACTGGGAAAACATTATAATTATATTTTATATCCCCATCATAACCGAGTGTACCATAGAATAAACTCCAATTTCTAGGATCTTCATTAGCATACGAAGGACCACCAGTTCTCTTAGAAGCATTTGCCCATGCTTCTTTTAAAGTATCACCATGTTCCCTTGTATCATTAGGTCCCATATACCAAATACCTTTATTACGATAGAAACTACTATTAGCCAACGAAGACTTCACATAGTGAGCTTTAACATACCTTAAATCATATTCGTAGCATCCACCGCCTTCCCATCCTTCTCCCATTTCTCCAGAATTAAGATCATCATCTCTTGAATTAAATTTAAAATACCCGGATGTTGATCCAATTTCACATAAAACAATTTTCTTTCTTTCATAGTTGCTTTCAATATTTTGATTTATAACACCATTGCTATAGACAAAATTATCAGTTGAATCTTCATAATGTTCTGCAGCAAAGGAATCACCAGCCCACATTGTAGTAGGATTATAATAATTAGTTGTTACTTTATTTCTAGATAAAGTAACAGGAATCTGTGTACTACCTTGACTAACAAAAGCAGGTTCCTCTTTATTTGTTTGCTTATTATAATCAGGCATATAATCATTATTCATATCCGTATGCTCAACTAAAATATTATCTTTTTGTAATATAGTCATATAAGCTACTTCGTCATATTCATACGAAACATAAGGATCAAAAGTCGAATCAATTTGCCTAAAAGCCGTATTTTTTCCAAATAAGGTATTGGCATGCGTCGCACTATCCGTCTTTTGAGGATCTTCAGCATCAGATTTATTTGAAAGTTCAAAATTTTGACAATAGTACATATTGGTTGTACGATCTTTAATACTTTTTGTATACTTAACAATATTGTTAAAATACGTAGTCATTTCACCACTTAACAGAGTTAGAAGTTCGTCTTTCAGCTTATCAAACGCTTCTTTCTTATTAGCATCAGTATTTTCATAGCAACGTATATCATATTTCGTTAATGCGCGAGAAAAACCATTTTCTTTCTCCCCAGTAAGATTAGCACTACAATATGAATTTAGTTCATTATGATATGCAGTCAACTGAGAAAGACTTATTCTAATCTGTGGATCATCCTCTGGCCAATTATGTTTCTCAGTAAAATATTGTAAATATTGACCTTTCTGTTCAATATATTTTTGCATGGCAGTTCCATTCCACTTACCTGACTTACCATACCATCTGGAAGCGCCGTCTAGCGTACTAAGAGTATAATATCCTTTAGAATAATCCCAACCATTGTCTTTACATTTATAACCAGTTTGAACTTTTTCTGCTGTATCTTGTCCATTCGTACAACCATCGCCATCAGCAGTATAGCCAGTTGGGCAACCATATGTAGGTTCATCAGCTGTACATCTTGCTACAGAATGAAAATCTAATTTATAGTTATCACCAAAGGTCTGATCATTAATATCAGAGTATTCGTGTGCTGCTTTAATATATAAGTTGTAATTATTAACAAGTTCTTGTGAATCATTTACAGCATCATCTACATATTTGTCATAGTTTATATATGTAGTGTAACACGTTTCTTTTTTACCAATGAAAATATCGTTGTCAGCATTTTGAAAGCTCATTCCAGCTCTAACAGCTTTTTCACCAACAAAGTTACCAAATGAATTCATCGTAAT
>CANRLI010000011.1 GCA_947631475.1 uncultured Bacilli bacterium
TTACATTCTTATTATAATATATTTTTTGAATTTAAAAAAGACTGTTTTCAAATTTTTCATTTGTCAACAGTCTGAAGGTACTACTTAGTACCTAAACATTCCATAATTAAAGAATATATTTCTTCTCTTCCTTTTTTTGTTACAGAAGAAAATTTAACAATATTATCATTTTCTCTTAATTCAAAAGCTTCATTTAAAGCCTTATCACATTTACTTTGTTCTTTTTGTCCTACTTTGTCATACTTAGTAGCAACTATTGTCACATCAAGTTTATAATATTTTAAAAAATTATACATTAATAAATCATCTTCTGAAGGTTTATGTCTAAAATCAACTAATAAAAAAACTCTTTTTAGATTTTTCCTATTTATTAAGTATTCTTCAATCATCATTCCAAACTTTTTTTGGGTATCCTGTGCTACAGCTGCATATCCATAGCCTGGAACATCTACTAAATAAAATTCATCATTAACTAAATAAAAATTTAAAGTTTGTGTTTTACCAGGTGTTGCACTAGTATGTGCAAAATTTTTTCGAGCAATCAGTGAATTGATAAATGAGCTTTTACCTACATTACTTTTGCCGACTAATAAAAATTCTGGTTTTTGATCTTCTGGATATTGACTAGTTCTTACTGCAATACTTTTCAGTTCAACTGTTTCAATTTTCATAAATATCACCCACGTTTTATATTATAAATGAAAAAAGAAGGCAATGTCAAATGCCCTCTTTTTATTCAACCGTAACACTTTTAGCTAAATTACGTGGTTTATCAATATCGCAGCCTCTTAATTTAGCAACATAATAAGCAATTAACTGACACTTAACCATGACTAGTGCACTGCTTATTAATTCGTGTACTTTTGGTACTAAAATTAATTTATCATATAATTGTTTATCCGTTATTTTTTCATTGCTGATAATAATACTTAAGGCCCCTCTTGCACAAACTTCTTTTACATTACTTAATGTTTTTAAACGAATATCATCATCCGTAATAATGCTTATAACTGGTGTTTTTTCTTCAATCAAACTAATCGTTCCATGTTTTAACTCACCAGCCGCATAAGCCTCACTATGTAAATAACTAACTTCTTTTAATTTTAAAGATGCTTCCATACATAAGGCATAATCTACTTTGCGACCAATGAAAAATATATCATTATTTTTATATATAGTCTTAGCTACCTCTGCTAACTCATCTTTATTATCTAATACATCCTTTAAAAGTTCATCCATCTTCGTAAATTCACAAAGAACCTTTTCATCTAATAAACCTTTATTAATTCCTAAATATAAAGCTATTAAAGATAGAATCATTAATTGACACATATATGCTTTAGTAGTCGCCACCGCAATTTCAGGACCAGCTTTAATATATAAAACCTTATCAGCTTCTCTCGCAATTGACGAACCTACTACATTAACAATTGCTAATGTATCAATCCCCTCAGCTTTAGCTTTTCTTAAAACAGCTAATGTATCAGCTGTTTCGCCAGACTGACTAATTAAAATAATTAAATGATTCTTATCATAAATATGCTCAGTATAACGGTATTCTGAAGCAATATCAACATTTACTGGTATCTTGGCATACTTACTAATAAGACTTTTTCCTACTAAGCCAACATGATAAGCACTTCCACAGCCAATAATATCAATTGCATTATATTTTTCTAGGCCATTCATTCGTTTTTTTAAATGCTCATAATCAACTATGTATTCTTTAATTGTATCCATTACAACTTTAGGTTGTTCAAAAATTTCTTTTATCATATAATGCTCATAACCATTTTTCATCGCTGCTTCTCTATTGCCCTCAAAAGTCATTAATGATTTTGTACATAGTTGCCCATTTTGATCATAAATATCCACATTATCTTTAGTAATTACAGCAAATTCATCATTTAATAATAAATAATACATTTTAGTATATTCTAATATGGCTGGTACATCACTAGCAATGAAATTACCATTTTCACTAACTCCAATAATTAACGGACTATCTTTTCGAATCGCATAGATTTTTTCATCGCCCTCAACTATAATTCCTAAAGCATAGCTACCTATCAAATAGTTTTTTAACTTAGTTAAGACTTTAATCATATCTTTTTCTTCACTATACAATTTATCAATTAAAGCAGCAACTACTTCGCTATCAGTTTCACTTTTAAAGTCATAAGCAAGTTGTTTTTTTAATTCATCATAATTTTCAATAATTCCATTATGAACAATTGTAATCTTACCACATTGATGAGGATGACTATTTATTTGACAAGGTTTGCCATGCGTAGCCCATCTCGTATGGCCAATTCCCATATACCCTTCTTCATCCATATTTAATGAATTTTTCAAATTAGCAATTCGTCCTTGTTCTTTTTTTATTACGATACCTTTCTTAGTTACATATGCTACTCCTGCACTATCGTAACCACGATATTCTAGTGATTCTAAACCACTTATAATTTTTGGTAAACATTTATCTTTACCAATATATCCAACTATTCCACACATAAAAATTCCTCCATACTAAAAAATATGGAGGTCTATTCTTTGTTACAATTTTAATTTTGCTTTTTAAATAAACCTAACGTTTTCCATTTACGTAGTAACATCCGCCGAATCTTTCGATAATTACTAACCTCGTCATCCCTTAGGACCTGGCGCTAACTTGAATAATCCTTTCTTTTTTAACTTCAAGCTTTATACCCTATTATATGCTTCTTTTTTTTATAAAGTCAAAAAAAAGAGAAAAGTTGACGTTAATTTACTTTTTCTCCACTAATTATTTCTAAACTTTTTAAAATTTCATCGACACTATCTAAAACAATGTCATAAGATTCGCTTAAAGCTTCATAATAAATCACAATCAACTTATTATCATGCTTATAAACATTAACCAAAACTTGTTCCATATCTTTTTCATACAAATATGAATAAGCTTCATATTTAAAATCTCTAATTGGGGCATAATCTATTAATTTATAATCACTATTCTGTTTTTCAACACTAGTCATTATATCTTCAATTAAATCATTTAAACTAACATTCAAATAATTAATGTCAATAACTTTACATTGAATTTCTAAAATACTCCCCGTTTTTTTATGTAATAATTTTAAATTATCTTTTTTCTCTACAACTTTCCATGTTGTATCATACTTTATTTTAAAATTACTATTACTATATTCTTTTACATGAATGCTATAAGAATAATAAATACCACCCAAAGAAATAATTCCTAATATAATTATTATTAATAAAATAATTCGTTTTTTCATCTTATTTCTCCATTATTAAAACTATTAAATAGCTTAAATTATTTTTAATAATTACTTTATACTGATCATTAGAATATATTTGTTTATTACCATCTTCACTTATTAATGCAAACCCTGCTTGTTTTAACTTATCTATATAATTAGATACTAAATATAATGAATCAAGCATTTTACCTGTTTCATTTTTATAACGTAAACTTAAAATATTATCTTTAAAAGATGCTTTAACTAATGGTAAATTTATCGTTTCTAAAACATCACCTACTTGTTGATATTTTATACTTTCTTTAGTTAACTTGTTATAATGTTTTTCTTCACTAACATATCTATAATAATTTATTTTAAAATCATCTACTAAAACATACTTAATATCAGCAAATGCTTGATTAGTAAGGATTGTTTGAACTTTTTGCAAATAAGAAATATCATTAGCATAAGACAAATCAGCATAAAGAGCATCAGCCGTATTAAAGCCCACAACTTCGCCATCGGCATTATATAAAGCACTACCTACATCGCCACTTGCTAAAGCTAATAAATTCTTTAGTCTACCCTTACTCATTGTAATAAAAGTCCCATAATTAATACTAAAATTACCATTTGATTTACTATTTATTATAAACAAGTTATCATCCGTTTTTAATTTAGTACTATCACCTAATTTAACTTCTTGTAATACTTCATCTGTTAATTTTAATAAAACAATATCATAATCAACTTGTAAAGCTACTATTCCTTCTACATTATATACATTACCATCGCAATCACTAACATAAAAATAATTGCCATTTGTCAAAAGTTTTTCAAAATTTGACCATGTAGTAGCTACAATTCCTTTTCTTATAATAAAACCACTACCATAAGCGCTAACCCCTGTATCTTTCATCGCTGTTATTTGTACATTACTATATTTTGTACTTTCAAAAATTCTTGTTAAAATTTCCTTAGATACTGTTTTACTTTCTTCACTTGTTAAAGAAATCTTTTTAAATGAATCTCCTATAATACTTGTTTTTTCTTTTTGACTTATTTTAGCAAAATAATTTTCTAAATCTGAACTATATGTTAACCATGGGAAAAATACCTTGTAAACGCCTTTTTCTTCTTTCATCCAATAGGCCAATATTAAATCTTGCGTATCATCATCTATTTTCACATCAGGCAAATAAACAAAAGCTAAGACATCAGAATCATTAAATTCCACTATTTTGACATCCTTAAAATAATCAGCTTCAATCTTTTTTTCATCTAACTCAGTTAAAAAATTTTTTACAAATATTGATCCACTTAAAGTATCAAAACCATTAGTTGAACTTAAAAATAAATAATTTTTACTAAAATCTTGATATTTTTGTTCAAAATTTTGCTTACTTAAAACCAGCCTTGTAACTTCTTTAGCTAAACTAACAATCTTTTCATCGTTGACAATCGTTTTATCAAAATCATCGGTATCTATCGCATAACTACTATCTAACTTTTTTATTAATTCTTTACTTTTAGCATTTATATCTATTTGGTCCATATCTATATCAAAAGCATAGACAACATTTAAAGTAAATAATCCTATTATTAAAATATATAAAACTTTTTTCATCTTTAACTCCTATAGTTTATCTACTAAGACTTCAACAATAACTTTACTTTCATTTTTAGCTTTATCTTTATTTAAATATACATCATGAAAAGCTTCAGCAATTGTTTCATCGTAAATGTATTCGCCATTATTATCCATGGCCATTGCATATCTTGAAATATTACTTCTAAACTCTGTAAATGTTTCATCAGACTGATAAATACTTTGAAATCGGCCATAAGCTTCCTGTAATAATTGATAACTAAAGTTCCCTTTTTCAAAATCATTTAAAACAGACATAAGATTACCATAATCATCATACGTTACATAATTTAATTTATCACTTTGATAATAATTTAATAAAGCTATATATGAAAGATAATGGCCAAATTCATGTGCCACAGCACTACCTTTCGTTGCGTTAGGAGGAAAATAACCAGAAGCTGCTCCTCTACTAATAGAATTTTCTAACATATCCTCATTTAAAAAATATTTAGCATTCAATATTACTTGTGTTTTAATAGCCCATGGAAAACCCGAATTAGAATTACTAGTTGCAAAAACAAACATTGGCATAAAAGCTGCTATATATGAATTATTATCTCCAACATTGGCTAACGTAACATTTGTTAGATAATTACGTGCTTTGGGAAAATTATCATATATATATCCAATTACTTTTTCTAATTCTAAAGCTAAAGACTCATCCATTTCACAAAAATTAACAGCAATTATTTCATATTTATTAATAATATCATTTTCAATCTGCATAATTTCTTTTGGACAATTTTCTTTCTGATTAACACTATCATTAACAATTAATTGCTTAACTTCATTTATACTTTTAATGCTAGCTTGTTTTAAATACTGATTATCATATACAATAGCTGTCCACCCTATATTTGTTTTTTTAATTTCTTGATTAGATTTAGCAACACTTTCATATCCTACTAAATTATTGTCTTTATTAGTTTTATCATTAGATCCAGCAAAATAATAATCATTATTTTTAACAATTGTCACAAAAACTGCTACCCATATAACAATAACTACTAAATAAGCAACAATATCAAAGGCTTTTAATCCCCCTATTTTCTTTTTAGTTTTACTATTTTTATTCTTTTTTTGATAATTAACTAAAGTAATAAATTTACCACTTTGTGGGTGATAAGCGCCATTATAATTTGAATTTCTTTTTAAATCACTATTATAATTATATGTTTTAATAACATTGCCAACATTATTTAAATCTTTTTCTCTTTTTAATTTTAAACCAGCCACAGCGCTTTTGGGTGAAAACTTTGTTTTGCCATGCTTTGCTCCTGTTGTTTTACCATTAGCATTATCTAAAGCAATCTGTTTTTTATAGTCATCAACTTTATAATTATTGACTTGCGCCAAATGTTCATCCCTTATTTTATCTTTAGCATCTTTATAATCTAAATAATTCACATAATTTTTACGTTCAATATTGGGAGCCTTTTTTATTTTTTGTAATTTGACAAAAGATGTCCCACTAGTACTTGTCACTCCACCAACGGCCAAAGAATTATCTTGTTTTACATACTTATTTTTAACAACATTACCAACACGTTTATTTTTTTTAACAGGTGATCCACAGTATGGACATATTATTAATTTATCTGAAATATGTTTTTTACATTTATTACATACCATGGTTACACCTCCATATCATCAAAATTATATCACATAAAAAAAGTGCATTAAAGCACTTTTTTGGGAATAATTACTCTTCAACATTCTCACTTTGTTTTCCGACAATTACTTCACGAGGCTTTGAGCCATTTTGAGGTCCAATAATACCTCTTTCTTCTAATAAATCAACTATTCTAGCTGCTCTATTATATCCTAACCTAAATCGTCGCTGAATTAATGAAGCACTAATCTTACCTGTCTCAAGAGCAAACTCATATATTTCATTATATAATGGATCATCAAAAGATTCCTTATCATTAGAAACTGGATTATGTTCTTCTAACGCTGCTTGTTCTAATGATTCATCATAAGTTGCACTTTGCTGGCCACTAACATATTCAATAATTCTTGCAATTTCTTCGTCAGTTATGTAACAACCTTGTATTCTAATTGGATTATTCTCGCCCATTGGTAAGTATAACATATCACCTTTACCCAATAGTTTTTCGGCCCCCGCATGATCTAAAATCGTTCTTGAATCTATTTGTGAAGCTACAGCAAAAGAAATACGTGATGGTATATTAGCTTTTACTACACCGGTAATAACATCAGTACTTGGCCTTTGCGTTGC
Source organism: uncultured Bacilli bacterium (assembly GCA_947631475.1). Taxonomy (GTDB): domain Bacteria; phylum Bacillota_I; class Bacilli_A; order RF39; family UBA660; genus Coprovivens. Next base: position 7,142 of record CANRLI010000011.1, read on the forward strand.
TACTATCAAATGAATTCCCGCTGCTCTAGCCATTTGGGTAATACGCATTATTGAATCTTCAACTTCCTTAGAAGCAACTAACATTAAATCAGCTAACTCATCAATAATAACTACTAGATAATACATTGGTTCTTTATCAAATGATGGATCTTTTTCTTTTTCTTGAGCTACCCACTCATTATAAGAACCAATATTTTTAACTCCTGTATCACTAAATACTTCGTATCTTTCTTCCATCATTGCAACAACTCTTTGCAAGGCAACATTAGCTTTTTTAGGATCAGTAACAACTGGCCATAACAAATGTGGAATACCATTATAATTTGATAATTCAACTTTTTTAGGATCAACTAAAACTAATTTAACTTCATCTGGTCTTCTAAACATTAAAATTGAAGCAATAAAACTATTAATACACACTGACTTACCAGAACCAGTTGAACCAGCCACTAATAAATGAGGCATTTTAGATATATCAGCAGTTTGGACACGACCCATTAAATCTTTTCCTAAAGATACCAATATTTTTGAATTTTCTTGGCCTTTTGGAATATTACCTAAGACCTCCCTAATTTTAACAGCACTAATTGATGGATTAGGTATTTCAATACCTATCGTACTTTTACCAGGAATTGGGGCTTGAATACGGACATCCTTCGCTGCTAAAGCTAAAGCTATTTCTTTATTAATACTTAAAATTCTACTAACTTTAGTTCCATTTGGAATAGCTACTTCATATTGTGTAACCGCTGGTCCAACATGAATTTCTACTACTGTTCCTTTTATTTGAAAATCATTTAAAACTCTTTCTAAGATAATTTTATTACTCTTCGTAAAATCGTTATTATTTACTTTATTTTTAGGTCCTTCTTCTAAAATATTAATATTAGGTAAAGTATAAAAACCTTTAGTAGATGCTACTGATTGAGCAATCATATTTCTTTCCGGTTCTTTTGTCATTTCATTTGCTATATTCACTGGCGTAATTGTATTTTTAGAAACTGGCACATTTGTTGCAACGGGAAGATCACTTATTGAAACATTCTCATCATCTTCTAAATCGTCTTCGTCATCATCATCTTCTTCACGTTCTCTTCGCTCATTTCTTTTTTCGTCAATTTTATTTTTTAAATTAATTAATATTTCACCTAAATCAACATCAAACAACATCACAATTGCAAATAAAACTAAAGCAAACAAGACCACAATTGACCCAACTTTTCCAAATAAACTAGTTAAAGCGTATGCACAACCTGCTCCTACTATTCCTCCTCCAACATTAATACTTTGCTGTCCACTTGTAAAAACACTCGCCCCACTTTTAAAAGTACTAATTCGAGAATTATAATTAGTTAAAGTAGCATCTATTATTTCTTTTGGTTGATATTTATTTATAAAACCTACATGAGCTAATACTAAAACTACAATAACCAATATATAAAAGCCCAATAACTTTGAACTAAAAAAATTAGGTAATTTTCTTTTAATTAACATATAAAATCCCATAAATAGTAAAAGACCTAATACAAGCCACCAAAATTCTCCAACTAAAAACATTGCAAATTTTTTGACCATTGCTCCTACTATTCCAAAACCTATCCCAACTATTCCAATAACAATTAACAGTAAGCCAATAAGTTCTACACTATAGTTAAAATCTTTTTTTTCATCTTTCTTAGATGTCTTTTTCTTCTTAGCCATACTATATCACCATTCTAATTATAACACAAAATCAAAAGAAAAAGAGGTATTTCCTCACTTTTAACAAAAAATAAAGTTACATAGTATAATACCTACTAAAATATACAGAATAATTATTAGTAATGAACTATTTACATATTTACTCTTTTTCTTAAAAAAACTAAATATAAGCTCCTACAATGATAATTAATAAGATGAATAATACTAAGATAATTGCAGGACCTAAAGCGTTATTACAACAATTGTTCATAAACCATCCTCCTTTATTTGTCTTTTCATTAATATTCTATGGTGAATATTAGATTTATGTGAATGTTATTCTTGTTTTTTAATTAATAGGTTGCTATAATTATAAGTATGTTAAGGAGGAAAATATGAAAAAGAAAATTATTATACTAGCCCTTTGCGTATTATTAATTTCAGGGTGTGGAAGCAAAATACCAACATTGTCAAATGGCGATGAAGCAGTTGTAACAATTAAAAATGATTTGAGTATCAGTGCAAATGATCTTTACAATTCTTTAAAAAGTGATTATGCTTTACAGGTTTTGGTAAATTTAATCGATCAAAGAATATTAGAAGATAAATACAAAGATAAGATTGAGGAAGCTAATACTTATGTTGAAACTTCTATCAGTCAAATTGAACAAATATATGGGGATTCATTAGAAAGCGTATTACAACAATATGGATACCCTACACTTGAAGCATACAAAACAACAACATATGTATATTATTTACAACAACTTGCCATCGAAGATTATTGTAAAGGTAAAATAACTGATAAACAAATTGAAAAATATTATGAAGATGAAGTAGTCGGCGACATTAAAGTTAGTCATATCCTAATTACTCCAGAAGTAACTGATGACATGACAGACGAAGAAAAGCAAGCTGCTGAAGATGAGGCCAAAGAAAAAATTGAAGCCATCATCTCTGAATTACAAAAAGCTAATAAAGATGAAATTGCTACAAAATTTGCTGAATTAGCTAAAGAACAATCTATGGATGATTCAACTAAAGATAATGGTGGTTCTTTAGGCTTTATCAATAAAGGTACTTTAAGTAGTTACTATGATGAAGTAGTTAGTGAAGCTTACAAATTAAAAGATGGAGAATTTTCTACTAAAGTTATAACAACTCAACTTGGTTATCATGTTATCTTAAGAACTGAAACCAAAGAAAAAGCTTCTTTAGATGAAGTAAGAGATTCTATTGTTGAAGACCTTGCTGCTGATTACTTAAGTGATAACCAAATTGCTTCCGTTGATGCCTTAAGAGAATTAAGAGATGAATATGACATGGAAATAATTGATTCAGATATTCAAGCTCAATATACTAGATATATTCAAAATCAAATAGCCAATATTCAAAATGCTAGTAATACAACTGAATAATAAAGTAAGCAAAAAGATTTAAATAGTTTTAATTTAAATCTTTTTTAATTACCAAAATAATTTCTTTATATCTTCATAATAAAAACCCTTACTCAGTAATTTAGCTAAAATTTTATTTTCTAATTCAATTCCTTCATATTTTTTAGCTAAAGATGCTTTAGCTTTATTATATTCTTTTTTTATAATATCATCATTATCTTTAAAAGTAGTTTCGTTAATTACTTCTTCAACCATTCCTTTATCAAAACCTAAATTTGTTAAATCATATAATATTTTTTCTTTTAATTTATTTGTACCATAACTTTTATTATTCGTAATTTTCTTTTTGACAGCTTTTCTTATTTTTTCTAACCAAACACTCTTTTCAATATTTTCTATCTGTCCTTTAAATTCTTCTTCATTAAAGCCCAATTTAAGTAAATTATTTTTTATTTTATTAGGTCCTATTAAACTTAAATTAACATGATCAGCAATATAACTTTTTAAGTATTTTTCCTTGTTTAAAAATCCTTGTTTTTCTAACTTTTGAATTGTTTCTTGAATCGTTTTATTTGTATAATCTGCTTTTAAATAATTTTCTACTTCTTTAATAGTACGCATTTTTTTAGTTATATATCTTAATGCTTTATAATAAGCATCAAGACTATCATTATATTTTATTATTTCATTAAATAACTCATCGCTTATTTCTTTTTTGCGCAATAGTTCATATTTAATAATAACATCATCATATAATTTAATTGTTTCTTCATCTATTTTAACATTATAGCGATTGCCTGCTAATTTAGTATATTTTTCAATTTTCATTTTACCACGTCACCTTGTACTAAAATTATATCAAATAGTCAATCATTCATCAAGAACAAATGTTCACTTTTGTCAAAATAAAAAAAGATGTCAAACATCTTCTTTCAAACTTTCTTTATACTTTTTACAATCTTCATCTAAAGCTTTTAAAAGTTTTTCGATATCACTTTTATTACTGCTTCGTACTCCCGATGCAAACTTGTGGCCGCCACCACCATATCTAGCTGCTGTATCATTAATAACTGGTCCCTTGCTCCTAATATTAACTTTATATATATTATTCTTTTCATCAAACGTTACAAATGTCCAGACATAAACATCTTTTATATTACTAAAGTCATTTATCATATTAGAAGGTGTTGCCACATCAACATTATATTTCTTTAAGATTTCAGGTGTAATATATAAGTGTGCAAACCCATTTGGACTAATTTCCATTTTTTCCGAAATATACCCATGAAAGCGAATTTCTTCAACCGGTCTTTCATATAAGAAGTGATATAAATTAGTAAAATCTATTTGCGTTTTATTTATTAATTTTGCTACCAATTCAAACGTTTTAGCTGAAGTATAGCTTATTAAAAATCGATCACTATCTGAAACAACTCCCAAATATAAATTTTCAGCTATTTTACGATCTAGTTTCATTCCTGCTTCTAAAATTAATTCTATAATCATTTGACAAGTACTAGATGAAGTTTCATCTACCCAATCAGCTTCCCCAAAGCTTTCTTCGGAAGGATGATGATCAATTTTTAACATTTCCTTAAATGCTGAGATATCGACTCCATCAATTCGGGCCTTATTAGGTACATCTAAACCTATTAATAAGGCACTTTCTGTAAAAGTCGTTTCATCTATTCGATCTAATGAACCATAATATTTAAATTTAGCAACCATCGTTCCTACAGCATATACTTCTTTTTTAGGATATGTTAACTTAATCGCATCCCTTAAGGCAATTTGACTAGCTATCGCATCAGGATCTGGACTAATATGACGAGCTATAACTATCACATTATATTGTTTAATCTTTCGTAATATCTTTTTTATCTCCGTCTTATTCATTAGCCCATTCCCTTTCTTTCCTCTTATTTATTTATAATATCATATGTATCTTTAATTATCATTAATTCTTCATTAGTTGGAATTACATATACAGCGACTTTTGAATCATCTGTACTTACTTTTCCTTCATGTTCTTCACGATATGAAGCAATATTCATATTTTTATTTTTATCAATTTTAATTCCTAAAGATCCTAATTTACTTAGAATAGCTTCTCTAAATTCACATGCATTTTCACCTAAACCAGCAGTGAAAACAATGCCATCTACTTTACCATCTAATTTTACAAAATATTGCGCTATATAATTAACTACACGATCAATATATAAATCATTAGCTAATAAAGATAACTTATCCCCTTCTTCAATCGCTTTTTCAACATCTCGATGATCAGCCGATTTTCTACTAATACCTAATAAACCACTTTGCTTATTTAAAGCATTAGTAACTTGGGATACATCCATACCAGATTCTTTACAAACATATTCAATAATAGATGGATCTATTGAACCACATCTTGTTCCCATCATTAGACCATCTAATGGCGTAAGTCCCATCGTCGTATCATAAGATTTACCATCTTTAACACAACAAATACTACTACCACTACCAATATGACAAATTATAAGATTAACATCCTTTTTGCCTAACATATCCTGCATCTTTAAAGTAATATATTTATGACTAGTTCCATGAAAACCATATTTACGTACCCCATATTTTTCATACCATTCATATGGTACCGGATAAATATAATTTAATTCTGGCATTGTTTGATGAAAGGCTGTATCAAATACTGCTACCATTGGGGTACTAGGTAAAGCCTCTTTCATTGCTTTAATACCAGCTAAGTTACCTGGAATATGTAAAGGACCTAACTTAGTTAAAGATTCAATATTTTTAATAACTTCATCTGTAATTAAGACAGATTCAGCATATATTTCTCCCCCATGTAACACTCTATGACCAATACCAGCTATTTCATCTAAACTATCAACTGCTTTATATTTTAATAATTCTTCAACCAATACTTTAACTGCTTCTGTATGATTATTTATTGGTCTTTCCCCTTTTATTTTTTCACCATTAACTTTTGTATTCCAAAAACTATCTGGTAAACCAATTTTTTCAATATAACCACTAATTACAACTTTTTCTTCTGGCATTTCTACTAATTGAAATTTCAAAGACGAACTACCAGCATTAACACATAAAAATTTCATATTTTTGCACCTCACGTTTATTATACAAAAAAAAAGACAGAATATCTATCTTTTTATAAACATTATTTACTTTCAGAATTTCTATGTCTTTTAATTTTCATTTCATAATCATCTACTCTTTTTTTATTAGAATCAATGTTATAACCAAATTCATTTAAAAATTCGTATCTTTTCTTATCTAGACTACTCATCTTTTCTAAATCACAACTTTTATAATAGTAATCAGCACTTCTTCTTCGCATAAATATCACCTATTACTATTATTAACGACATTAATTTTAATATACCTTAAATCTTTTTCATCTTAAAAATAGATTCTTAATACCCAAAATTATAACAAATCACTAAATTCCACTTTATCATCTTTTGTAATATTAATAATTTCATGCCCTTTAATAGCTTTATAAATTAAGTCTTCATAAGGCAATAATTTTTCATATTCTCTAGCTTTAGCAAATTCAGGATTAATTACTGGATGATCAGGTACAAAAATTGTACAACAATCTTCATAAGGTAGTATGCTTGTCTCATAAGTATCAATTTTTTTAGCAATATCTATTATCTCTAATTTATCAAAACAAGCTACTGGTCTAATAACAGGTATTTTAACTGTTTCATTAATAACATTCATACTCGTTAAGGTTTGACTAGCTACTTGACCAATACTTTCTCCATTAACAATTATTTTACAACGATTATTTCTAGCTACTATTTCACTTATTCGATACATCATTCTTCTCATAATCGTAATTAAATATTCATGGGGACAATTTTGATAAATCGTTGTTTGTATTTCCGTAAAATTTATAATATGTAATTTAATGTTATTATTATAAACAGCTAATTTTTTAGCTAGTTCGATAACCTTATTTTTAGCTTCAATACTCGTATGTGGTGGACTTTCAAAATATAAACATTCTAATTTAACTCCTCTTTTAATCGCTAAATAACCAGCTACGGGTGAATCAATCCCTCCACTAAGCATTAAAAGACCTTTACCAGCTACTCCCACTGGATATCCGCCAATCCCTTTTTCACTATTAAAATAAACATAAACTCCATCACTTCTGATTTCGATATTAACTAATAATTCAGGATTATGAACATCAACTCTAACATTAGGAATACTTTTAAGAATTACTCCACCCATTAAACGATTAAATTCCATACTCTCCTTTGGAAATTTTTTATCACTTCTTTTAGTTTGAACTTTAAAAGTTGTAAATTCTTTCTTTTTTACTAATTCCAAAACACTTTTTTTAATATCTTCTTCATTTTTACTATCTAACTTATAGGCAACATCAAATTCATAAATGCCAAAAATCTTCTTTAAAGCTTTACATACTTCATCAAAATTATCTTTATTTAAAGTAATAAACATTCGCCCTTTATCAAATTTTATATTTACATCCATTTGCTTTAAAGCAAAAGAAACATTATCTTTTAATTGTTTTAAAAAAAAGTTAATATTATCTTTTTTAGTTGATAACTCCCCATATTTAATCATAACTAATTTTTCCATAAGCTCACTCCAAAACTAAGTTAAAGTATAACACAAACATGTTTTTATGCCAATATTTAGCTAAAAAAAGAAAGAAGCTATTCTTCCTTACTTTTCATTAAATCATTTAACATTTTATATTTATCTTTAAATATATTTAAAAATTTACTAACTTCTTCATCAGTTGTTACATAACTCAAACTTATCCTAATCGTTGATAAAGCCCTATGTTTATCATTATAAAGAGCCATCACTGCTGTACTTAAATCACCTGATGAACAAGCCGTATTAGTACTTAGATATATTTCTTCTTCCTCTAAAGCATGTATTAAAGTTTCTGCTTTAACATTATCTAAACTAATATTTATAATATGCGGTATAGAATATTTAGTTTTATTAATTTTAATGCCTTCATAACTACTAAAACTTTCACAAAGACGACTATTTAATTTTCTTACATACATCTCTTTATTTTCAATATCATTTAAAGCTATCCTCATAGCTTTCGAAAAAGCAACAATTAACGGCAATGGTGGTGTTCCACTACGTAATTCATTAAATTTACCTGAACCATGAATCAAAGGTATTAAATGAACTTTACTATTTTTGTATAAAAAGCCAATTCCCTTCGGCCCAAAAATTTTATGAGAACTCATTGAAGCTAAATCAATATCGTGTAAATTAACTGTAACTTTTCCAATTGCTTGCGTTATATCACTATGAAAAATAGTATCAGGATTTTCTTTTTTTATAATCTGTCTTAATGTTTTAAGTGGTTGACGTACCCCAACTTCACTATTAACAGCACATATACTTACTAAAATAGTATCAGATCTAATCTTATTTTTTAAATCTTCAAAATCTATTAAACCATCACTATCATTATCGACATAAGTAATTTCAAAACCTTGTGTTTCTAAAAATTCACAAATCTTATATATTGAGGGATGTTCTAATTTCGATACAACAATGTTTTTGCCCCTATTTTGATAAGCTAAAGCTACTCCTTTCAAAGCCATATTATTAGCTTCTGTAGCTCCACTTGTATATACTAATTCTTCTTCTAAAATACCCAATAAATCACATATCTGCTTTGTTGCACTATTTAATAATATCTTAGATTTTACTCCTAAAGCATGAATTGAGTTAGCATTTCCTATATAATCCTTAGTTGCTTTATTATAACTTTCTAAAACATCAAAAGAAACTGGTGTTGTTGCTGAATAATCTAAATAAATCATTTCTTAATCACCTATTCTAATTATAATTTATCAATTCTTTTAAATCAATTAAAAGATAGTTGGCCCTTTTAATCAAAACAGTCAACTTATCTTTTTACAGAACTTAATAATTTATCTTTTATTCCTGGTTCTATAGCATCAATTGATTTAAGCGTAATTTCTAAAGCCTTTTTAAATTCCCCTTGATAAAATAACTCTTCCGCTTGACTTATATCATTATCCAAATTTTTATTAAGAGGACGATATCTATTACCATAAATAATTGCTACTTCAACAATCGCCGCAGTTTTTACAATCTCAGATGATGTATTGTATAATTTCAACACTAAATCTCTAGCCGTATCTACCCTAATATTTAAAGTTTTAATTGAAACGGGCTTTTTATTTAATTCTTTAATCATCTCTTTAATGGCCACATTAGCTTCACTTAACTGCACATAATAATCATTAGGTATAATTGGTAATTTATAACTATTAATTCTTTTTTTAGCTTTTTCTAATATTTCTTTAATTTCATCTAATTGTTCATGAGCTCTTTGTTCTTCAGCTTCCAAATTACCTAAACTTTTTAAAGCTGTATCCAATTTTTCTTCTGTTTTAGACAATCTAATATTAAGATTTTCCATTTCTTTACCTAATCTAGTATAAGCAAATGATTTATTGCGATGAGCATCAACAATTTCGTTATAGTCTTTCTTAATCGCTACTAATTCAGCTTTAATAACTTCAATAACTTTAACATCATCATCTGTTAAATCATAACTATATTTAATAACATCTAATTTTCTATATAAGCCATTATTAATTTTTTCCAATTTATTAGCTTTAACTAATATTTTTCTAATATATTCTTCAAAGATCTTACGCGCTTGTTTTTCTTTATCGAAATCATTATATATATTATCAAAATAATCTAAAATAGTTTTTAATTCTAAGATAGAATCTTCAACATTTAAAACATTTAATTTAGCAAATATGTCTTGTAATTTTTTATTTGTTTCTTCAATATTATAATCTAAATTTAAATAATCTAAATTAAACCCCTCTGCTACCATTCGTTCATTAATACTTTTTACTTCTTTCATTTTATTTGGAATTAAATTACGACCCATAATGATTATAGAAGGAGCTTCATCGATAACTATTTCTAAGTTACCTATTAAATCATCAATTCCTTTAACTATTTTTCCTACTTCTTCATAACTATTAGATTCCATTGCTACTTCAAAAGCCGCAAATAATTTATCGACATTTTCAAATTGTAATTCTAATGGAGAACTAACTTCTTTATAATCATTTTTATTTTTATTATATTTTGCAAGAATTTCACGATATCTAGCTTTCAATTTGGTAATTGTCTCTCTGTTTCTTTCTTCCGATAAAGTTATTTCTTTTATTTCATCTAATAGAAAATCTGCTTTAGATTTAACATAATATATTTCTAATTCTGCTTTCGCAATTTTATCATTTAAAGTTTTATAATCTTTTTCATTAAAACACTCTTCAATTTCAATCAGTGCATCAGTTAATTTAGGCACTTCTACTTCTTTTATTTCCTTAAATCTCTTTTGCCAATCTTCATAAGCTTCCTGTAATTTATCATTATTTATTAAAGCTTCTACTTTGTTTAATTCACTTAAAATAGAAGATGATATAATTAAGTTTTTATCTCTTTCTAAAGAACTAATTTCATTTTGATATTTCTTTTTTTCTTTACTATTTATTAGATTAAGAACTATAACAATTAATATAATACTAACAATATAGTATGTTATGCCTGCTAATACATATACTGTTTGACTCATTATTATACCTCCTATTATAATTATATATTTTTATCATATCACAATCTATTTGTAAAATATAGTTTAATAGCAATTATCTATTCATAAATTTGTTAATTATTATGTAAATTAACATATAATATAAAAATTATTATACAATATAAATACGAGTAATTGATTGACTTTTAACATAATTTATGTATAATTAATTATGCGATGTATTTGGCAGCGTTATAAAATTATATAATGTGTTTATTACCTAGTGGTGTATTAGTATCTAAGGCTGCCTTAGAGAACATACCTAAATAAACTCCCTATCATAATTTTATAACAATCCTATATATCTAAAATATATAGAAAGGAGAAATTATATGGCAAGATATACTGGTCCTGTTTACAAAAAATCTCGTCGTTTAGGTTTCTCTACCCTTGAAAATGGTACTGAATTAGCTAGACGTCCATATGCTCCTGGTATTCATGGCAATGATAAAAAACGTAAATCAAGTGAATATGGTATCCAATTAGCTGAAAAGCAAAAAATTAGATTAATGTATGGCTTAAATGAAAAACAATTCCATAAATTGTTTGATAAAGCTTCTAAAATGGCTGGAAAAGCTGGTTTTAATCTACTTTGTCTACTTGAATCTAGATTAGATAATATGGTTTATCGTTTAGGTTTAGCTAAAACTAGAAGAGCTGCTAGACAAGTTGTTAACCATGGACATATTACTGTAAACGGCGTAAAGGTTGATATTCCTTCATATCAAGTAAAAGTTGGCGATGTTATTGCAGTTAAAGAAAATTCTTTAGACCATCCAGCAATTAAGGAAGCTGTAGAAACATGTACTCATCGTCCTGCTTATGTTGAATTTGATCAAAACAAATTAACTGGTAAATTCTTAAGATTACCTGATCGAAGCGAACTTAACCAAGAAGTTAATGAAACACTTATCGTTGAATACTATAATAGATAGCAAAAATACACATTTCACAATGTGTATTTTTTTGATTTCTTACTTAGTTTCTTGATAAGGCACTAATAAGACAATACTTGAATTATTTAAATCAATTTGTTTAATAATGTCTGTTGCTTCATCTAATTTTAAATTATTATAAATATCATACATATTATCAGTAACTTTTCCATAAGTAATTAATTGATCAGCAATATCCGAATTAACATACTCAATATCATCATAATCATTAATTAATGCTGCTATATTACATCTAATTCTTCTTTGTAAATCATCTTCATTTAATGTTAGATTACGCATTTTTTCTTGAACTATTGGAATTACCTCTTTAGGATATTTAGTTTCCATATTTATCTCTAAAGTTACTATATCATTAAAGATTTCTCGTCCAGCTCCAATTGATACGACTAATTCCTTTTCCAATAATTCCTCTCTTAAATAAGATGTAGAACCAAAGTTATTTCTTAAAATTATACTTAAATAAATATTAATTAAACGTTCATCATATTTTTTAAATAAACTTTTAGCCATTTTATAACATATTTTAACCTTAGGTATTTCAACATTAGCTTCTATTTCTTGATAATTAGTATTAACTCCTATTGGTTCTTTGTCACGTTTTCTAATTGGATTTAAATACTTAGGAAATTCCTTATGAGCTTGATTTTCTTTTACCATCCCAATAGCTTCATAAGGATTAAAATTACCTGTAATAACTAAAAACATATTAGCTGGATGATAAAAAGTCTTAAAAATTGCCTCTAATTCTTTAACTGTAATAGCTTGTACATCATCTACATCACCAGTAACATAGTTTTTTCTTTTATCTTTTTTAAATAAAGCTTTATACATTCCATAATACATTTTATGTCCCGGATTGTTTTTACCCATTTTTACTTCTTCACAAATAATTCCTTTTTCTTTTTCTACTAAATCTTTCGTAAAATAAGGTGTTTGCACATAATCTAATAAATGATTTAAATTTTTTTCAAATTCATTATATGCAAATACTTCATATGAAGTAAAATCAAAAGTAGTAAACGCATTTATAGAAGAACCTAATTTATTAAAATAATCATGTGCTGTAAAGCCATCACTTTCATTAAAATTAACATGTTCTAAAAAATGAGCTGTTCCATCATGAACTTTTTTATAGTTTTTATCGCCTTTAACTTTATATTCTGTATCTATTGAACCATATTTTACACTTAAAGTTATATAAAAATTATTTACTTTTTCATTTACCAACATATAAACGGGAAGGCCATTATCACATTTATCATAATACAATTTTTCGTCAATTCCCTTAAGTATTATCTCTTGCATTATCTTCCCCTCCTAGTAAATATATAACATTCAATTTAATCTTTTTAGCAATATCGATAATTTCTTCTTTAGTTATTTCTTTAAATAATTTTATACGTTCTTCATATAATGGTAAATCATCTAAATCATTGAATAAATAATTGTTAACAATTCCTCCTAAAGAATCTTCACTCATCTTAATTGAAGAAATAACTGTCTTTTTAGCATTTTCCAAATCATCATCACTAAAATCACCATTAGCCATTTCTGTCAAAGCTTTATTTACTAATTTAATACATTTATTTTTATCTTTTTTATCAATACCTGCATAAATCATTAGTAACTGATCATATTTTTGATACATACTTGATACAACATAACACAAAGAATTTTCTTCTCTTAAATATTTATATAATTTACTTGTTAAGCCACCATTACCAAATATAATATTAAATAGATGAATTACAAAATCTCTTTCTTTTTTTGATAAATTGACTAAATTATAAAGCATTACAAAAGTATCTTGTTCATACTTACCTTTTTCAACAATATCCAAATTTGTTTTTCTAACTTTATTACTAACATATAAATTAATTTCTTCTTGTTTTAAAGTTCTAATATCAAATTTTTCTTTAATAATTTGGACAACTTCATCCATATCTAAATTACCTGCAACATAAATATCACATACATAATTATTAAGAACATTTTTATAAGTTTCATATAAACTAGCTGGTGTTATGTTTTCTAAATCATCTAAATATCCAACCATATAAAAACTACTAGGACTATTTTCATCCATTTTTTGTAAAGTTCGTCTAAAAGCATATCTTGTTGCATTTTCTTTTAAAGACTCAATATCACTTTTTATCCTATTTTTTATTATACCAAAACTTCTATTATCAAATTCATTATCTGTAACGTTAGGATTTAAAATCATTTCAAAAGGAAAACCTATTACATCTTTTAAATATCCATCATCACAATATTTTGGATCTAAAAATTCCGTAACAAATGAAAGCATTGTACTTTGCCCTAGTCGTGAAACAAGCCCTCTTAATTGTGTACTATATAGATTTTCAAGTGCGATTGAAACATCTCTTCGTTTAGGATATTTTTTACTTGAATGCATTAATACATCGACCAACATATTATTTTCCGTTATTTCATCTTTTAACAATTCATGTCTAAACATTATTTCCATCCAGCAATTCTTAAACTTATCAGTTTTAATAGTATGTATGCGATACGTTTTACAATCATATACTTTATATTCCATAAGTCACCTCTAAATAATATTATGTCTTAAATTAATTATTTTATAATATCTTCTTCAACTTCGCCTTCAAAAACTTTAGTAGCTGAACCAGTCATTATAATATGATTATTATCTTGCCATTCAATATTTAATATTCCGCCCTTTAAATTTACTTGTACTTTTTTAACTTGTGGATTCTTTAACATAAACGCTGTTGCAGCCGCTGAAGCTCCCGTTCCACAAGCCAAGGTTTCACCACTACCTCTTTCCCATACAAGCATATTTAATTTGGCATCACCAACTACTTGAACAAATTCGACATTAGTTCTATGGGGATAAAACGGATTGTTTTCAATCAATGGTCCTACTTTTAACACCAAATCATCGGTAAGTTCATCCACAAAAACCACCGCATGGGGATTCCCCATTGACACATCCATTACTGAATAAGTCACGCCGTCTATTTTTAAATCATGGCAACATTTAGTTAAATTTAAAGTACTACCATCATGTAACATAGGTTTTCCCATGTCTACCTTTACATCTGTAACTTTATTATCTTTTAATATTAATTCAATATTTTTTAATCCAGCCATGGTATCAATTTTTAACTTTGTTTTATTAGTAAGTCCTCTTTCGTAAACATACTTTCCTACGCAACGAATTCCATTGCCACACATTTCACCTTTAGAACCATCAGCATTGTATACTTGCATGAAGAAATCACCTTTAGAAGAATCCTTAATTAAGATAATTCCATCACCACCAACACCAAAATGTCTATTTGACAATTTTATCGCTAAATTAGAATAATAGTAATCACTTTTATCAATATTTTTATCTAAATCATTTTCATAAAGATAAATATAGTCATTACCTAATCCATGCATCTTTGTAAATCTCATTTAAATTCACCCTCATTAATTATAACACAAAAAAAGGTCCTTTTAGAACCCTTTTACTTCTTAGATTGATAAGAAACTGGAATATGAGCTAATCTAGTAACATTTTCAGCTAATTTTACAGATTTACTACCACTTAATTTAAATAAATCTCCTCGTTCTTTTGAAGAACTATAATCTTTTAACATATAGATTAACTTATCATTAACTACTGAGAAAGTTCTGATTTCTGTTTCTAATTTTTTACCTTTTCCACCAGAAGTAACATATAAATCTCCTGTTGTTTTATAATCTTTTAAATAGTAAACTTTTTTACCATCTTTACTTACAACAAGTGACATATAATAAACATCTTTATCAATTTCTTTAGCTTTTCCATTGCTTGCAAAATACAAAGTTCCATTATTATTACTATCAACATCTGCTACAAAAGCATATCCATTTAATTTACTAGATAAAGATGAAGTAACATCTTCAGCAATTGTTTTCGTTTCACTTACCTTAGCCCCACTAGCTTTAGCATATCTTAACTCATCATCACCATTGATATAATAAATATCTTTACCATTATATATTCTTACAGAAGATACACCATCTAATCCATCTTCGATAGTAGCAGCATCTTTAGTACCATTTTGATAGAATAAAGTATATTCCCCATCATCTAATTTACCATAAACTACTTTTTGTTCTTCAACATCAATATCATAAACTGTATATATATCAGAAGCTATTTTACTAGAATCTTTACCATTATAATAATATAAAGTATTTTCACCATCAGCAACAACATAATATAACTTATCACATGATTTTAAATCACAATAATAGTTGCTAACATCCCCCGCAATTTTAGAATTTTCTTTCTTACTCAAATTATAAGAAATTAACTCGCTATTGCCATTAATGTAAAGAACTTTTTTACCATCTTCACTAAAAGCTAAACCTTTTTTATAATCATCACTTATTTTAGCTCTATCATCTTTTTTAGCATTTAGACTTCTAACATAAATTGTGTCATCTTTTTTATAAACGATATGACGATCAGTATAATCATAAATTGTTGAAACATCAGTATCTAATCTTTCTTTTTCTTTACCATAATCATAAGAATAAAGATTACTATCTTCATCAAGAACTACGATATGCTTATCATCGTCTGTAAAGAAATAATCATCTGCATCTGCTACTATTTTAGTTGTAGCATCTTTAGACTTAGCATCATATAAATACAAATCACTACCCTTTAAGAATAAAAGATATCGATCAGTTGTATTTGCATAGATAACTGAAGTAGTAGTATCATCACCTGATAATTTTACTGCATCCTCCTCGTCTTTAGCTTTAGATGTCATTAAATACAATTCGCCTTCATCATTATTGTAAACAATTGGATATAATACACCCTTACCTTTTGAATTAAATAAAATCAAAAGTAACAATACAATAACTACAATGCCGCCAATAATTATATGCATCCCTTTAACTTTTCCAAAATCTTTTTTAGAAAATTCTGCAGCTTTGGCTGCTGCCACTTGACCATATTTTTTTGCAGTTTCTAAAACATTATTACTGCTTTTTACTTCTGTGGTTGTGTTATTTTTTTCTTCGTTCATAATAAACTCCTTCACTACACGATATTCATCGCTACTTAAATTATAATCTTTTAAGTAATTAAAATCAATTATATTTTCATAGATTACATTGCTACTTTACTATTATACTCAGCTATAATAAAATCATCAGTCATGCCCGCAATATAATCAATGACTTTTCTTTCATCACATGTTTCCTTTAAATAACTTTCATCCATATAATCTAAAAAAACAGTGTATATATGTCCTTTCTTATTTTGCGTCTTTAAATCATTCAAACAATTAGTAAAAACACTTCTAAAGACTTGCTCATAATATTTTATTTTATCTTCATTATTAGCTTTAGCATAAATATGTTCATAATTAAACTTTTTTAAACATTTTAAAGCATTAAAAACTTTTTCACTTAACTTCAAATAGTTATGATCCAAACTATTAGATATTAAATCATTAATAATAGTGTTAATTATTTCACTATTTTTTACTCCTAAAACATTTGTTATATCTTTCGGTATTTCATCTATAGAAATTAAATTCATTCTAATCGCATCTTCGATATCTCGTCCTACATAAGCAATAATATCACTAATCCGTACAACACAACCTTCTAAAGTCATAGGTACCATTTTTGATATTATTTCTTGTTTTTCATAAGCTAATTTATATTCTTCTAAAAATTTCTCTTTACTCTTTGAACATGGTCTATATTCTTCTAATTCCATTTCACCATTATGACACATAATGGCATCCAAAACTTGCAAAGTTATATTGCTGCCTTTACCATTATTTTCCAAAGTCATCAACGTTCTTACACTCTGAATATTATGATTAAAATGACCTTGATGATATTCTAAACTAATATCATTTAAGATTTTCTCCCCTACATGTCCAAATGGAACATGTCCTAAATCATGTCCTAAAGCCGCCGCTTCAATTAAATCTTCATTTAATCTTAATGCTCTTCCAATTGTTCTTGCTACTTTACTCACCATTTGAACATGTGTCATACGTTTACTTATATTATCATTGTCATTAAAACTAAAAACTTGTGTTTTATCCATATATCTAGTATAAGAAAGAGAATAAACTATTCTATCTATATCTCTAAAAAAAGGAGTTCTAAAGTCTTCTCTTTGTTCTTCAAATCTAATCGCTTCACTATCTTTGCAAGCCAAATTACTTAGCCAATGGTTCTTAACTTCCATATTAGCTTTCACTTTATTAATATCCATATAACCACCTAACAACTATAACTATATACTTTTATTTATCGTAAACTAAATCGCCAGTTTCTTCATCAATATATAATAATTTTTCATAATCTTTTGAATTAACAGGCAAATCTTTATCTTGTAACTTTTTCTTAATCAAGCCATTAACAAAAGAGTATAAAATAGAAAAGATTGGTACGCCAATAATCATTCCCACAACACCAAAGAAACCTCCAAAAATAATTAAAGAGAATAAAACCCAAAAACTACTTAAACCTGTTTTACTACCCAATATCTTAGGTCCTAAAATATTACCATCAAATTGTTGCAAGATAAAAATAAATATTAAAAAGCCAATGCATTTACTTGGATCAACCAAAAATATTAAAAAAGCACTTGGAATAGCACCAATAAAAGGTCCAAAATACGGAATAATATTAGTTATTCCCACAATTAAAGCAATAATTAGAGCATATGGCATTTTTAAAATTATCATAAAGATAAAACATAATATTCCAATAATAAATGAATCTATTAATTTACCTTTAAAAAAGCCTCCAAAAACTTTATCAGTATAACGAACATTAGCTAAAATAATATTAATGCGTTCATTATCAAAAAAAGTATATAAGACCTTTTTTATCTGAGCTTTAAATTTTTCCTTATCAAATAAAATATAAATAGCAATAATATAACCTATTATTATATTATATAAAAACTTTAAGGTTACAAAAATACTATTACCTAATTTAGTAATTACGTCACTTAAAATACCATTATTTAACCAATTATTCATAAATTCCGCAAAACGACCATAATTATCATTTATAAAGATGGTTAATTGTTCACTTCCACCCGTTAACTTAATTAATAACTCTTTACTATTAGACAAATAAGTATTTATATTAGTAATAAACATTTCTAAACTCTTAAGTATCTCCGGAAAAAGAAAACTTAAACAAGTTATTATAAAACCTAAAAAGATAAAAGAACTTGTAATTAAAGATAATACCCTCGCTATTTTATTACGTTCTTTTCGTGACTTAGAAAATTTTTTTATTAAATTAACATAAACTTTTTTATCAAAAAAAACTACTACCGGATTCATTAAATAAGCAATAACTAATCCATATATAAAAGGCGTCAATATATTAAAAACTGTTCCGACAAATTTAATTATATAATTAGAACGATAAATTAAAAAGAACAGACATATTAACGCAGCTAAAACACAAAATGCTGTAAATCCCCAAGCTAAATATTTATTTTGTAATTTTTCTTTCATAGACAATCATCTCTATCTAACAACTATTTCAACATCACTCATTGGATAAGTTGCACATGGATGAATATAGTTATATTTTTTATCTACGCCATTTCTTTTGTCGTTTACTACTTTAACTTCCCCAGCAACCAATTCACTACGACAAAAGCCACAACTACCCACACGACATTTACTTGGTATGTAAATACCACTTTCTTCAATTGATTGCATAATTGTTTTGTTATTATAACACGTTAATTCTTTTTTTTCATCATTTATATACAAAGTTAAACGATATTTATTAACTTTATAAGCATTAATGGCTGGTAAATAATTATTATATCTAATATATTTTTTAGGTAAATTTATTTTTTCCAATTCTTTATCCAAATATTTTAATAAACTTTCATCCCCACTAATAAAAATACTCGCTTTAGTATCATTTAATTCATCTTTTATTTGATCTATACCAATAAACTCGTTATTAGCTTCTTCTTCCATACTTAAAAAATACTTTATTTTTATTTTGTCACATATACTAGTTAAATCTTTAAATTCATCTTTAAATAATAAGTTAATCTCTCTTTTTTCACAATATAAAATTGTTAAATAATAGTTATCGACATTATTAGCAATCGCTTGCGCCATGGCATATGCTTGAATTATTCCATTTGAATTAGTCAAAAACAAGACTCTTTTTTCATCTCTAATAGGATTATAATAAAAATCCCCAAATGGTGCCGACATTGTTATTTTTTCACCAATTAATATTTTACTAAAGAAATAATCAATCGCTAAATCATCTTTATTTTTTGACAAAGTAATTCGCCATTCTCCGTCTTTAGAAAGAGCCGGATTAGAAGTTAAGACAAATGGTCTTGTATAATATTTACCATCTAACATAATTGTAGCTGCTACATACTGGCCCGCTCTAAACATTGGTAATGGTTCCCCATGTTCACTTTTTAAAACCAGGGTTATATAATCACTATTTTCACTTAAAATTCTTCTTACAATAACATCAATATTCTTTGGTTCTAAATAATTAGCATATTGATTTACTTCACTGTTTAAGTTTATTAAAATATCATCGCCTTTTAATAACCAATCATTGCGATCACTCGCCATTTTTTTAAACTTATGTTCATTTAATGAACCCAGTAAACCAACTTTAATCTTCGCCATAAATATCACCTGCACTATCTTTTTTCATTTCTAAAGCAGCCATTAAACCAGACATATAAGAAGAATTATATGCAAAAATATCTCCGTCAAACCCATTACATATATAAAGACCTTCAATATATTTTTCATTATCTTTGTTTAACAATCTTGGTAATAAATTATCTAACCCAACCAATTTATATCCATAACTAGCTCCACAATAACTATCATTAACATTAATTACATCAATAGGTGAAAAGATTTCCATTTCTTCAATATAATCTTTAATTTTTATTCCTGTATATTTTTCAAATTTATCTATCATATCATCCGCTAATTTAGTAATTTCATCATAATAATTATCACGATCAATATCTAATGCAAAACAATCATCAAAAAATAAAGTACTCAATGTTAACACACAAGTTCCTTCACATGATGCTTGTTCATTGGCCACATTTTTACAAGTAGCAACTACTGAAAAACTAGACAATTCTTTCATTCTTGCATATGCAACATCACTATCTAAGCTACTATACAAAAAATAATTATAATACTTAATCCCTAAAGATTTATAATCCTTATTTAAACCCAAATGCACACTAAAAGGTCTGGCACCTATGGCTCTTTGATTAATGTTTTTTAAAGCATCTCTTGGTACTTCTTCTGGTTTAATTAATTTGCCATAAACATTACTTAAACTAGAATTAATAATTATATTATCGGAATAATAAACTTCTCCATTACTTAGCCTAACCCCATTTACTTTATCATCATCAATAATCAAATTAACTACTTGACTATTTAACTTCAAAAGACCACCATTTTCCAAAAAATAATCAGCTAAAGTTAAAGCAATGTCATAACTACTATTTGTTAGTACTTGGGCTTTATTTTCAATATAATTATACATAAACATAGCATATTCGACAAAAGATATCTCAGTCTCTGTACTACCAAAGAAAATCCAAAAAACATTAATTATCTCTTGTGCTTCTATTGGCATTTCAATAATATCAAGAACTTGACTAACAGAATAATTAGCAACACGCATAAAATTATTGTATTCTTTTTTGACATAATCATAATCCAAGTTATCTAAATGTTCATACACATAATTCATAGCTTCCTTACATTCAGCTGCTAATGTAAAAAACAATTTAACTGAAGCTTTACTCCCTGGAACATATTTTTCCACGTCTTCAATAAAATTTTTAATACCATTTCTTATTGTAAAATTTTTATATCTCGTAATAACTTTAAAAGTATCAGGTAAAGAAGAAAACTTTATATTTTCATTAATCCCACATTCTCTTAAAACATTTTTAAATTTAAAAATATCATCAATATCATTTTTAATAAAAATATTATTTAATGAATAATCAAATTCAAATCGTCCTTTTTTAACTAATTTAGATAATCCCCCTATATTATTATTGGCTTCCAACAATAAAACTTTGTAGCCTGAATTTAATAAAGATAGAGCACTAATTAAACCACTTGTACCTGAGCCAACCACAATAACGTCTATTTTTTTCATTTCATCACTCTATTCTCTCCCTATTATAACATTAAAAAAAGAGTATTGCTACTCTTATAATGTATACTTTTCATTAGCATTTACTAATTTAATTAAATAAACCTCTTAACAACTTTTTATGATTAATAAC
>CANRLI010000012.1 GCA_947631475.1 uncultured Bacilli bacterium
TTCTTTTTTTTGATTATCAGCATCCTTTGTTAAACTAGCCACTTCATCTTGTAAACGATTTATTTCCTTTATATAGTTCATCATTTCTTCTTCATTAGAAAGAGGGAATGACTCATTTAAAGTTTTTTGTAAAGCCAATATATAAGTATTTAAATCATCCTCAAGTACATCTTCATTATTTTTTATATAACTATTGTATTCACTATTAATAAGTCTAACCTTACCCATTAAGATATCATTTACTTTAATCGTGCTATCTTTTAGCCAAATTAACATCGTATTTACCCAATAAACATATTTAATAATATTCTTAATTGATGCCTTTTTTTTACCACCAAAAAAACTTAATACATATTCCGTAAAAAACTCTAGTAAATCAGTATAAGATAAATAATCTTTTTTACGATTTATAGCTTTACACATACTAAGATAATATAAATCTTCAAAAGAAGTTTGTTGCATATATTTTTCCAAACCAATTTTTTCAAATGCTGATAAAGCCATAAATATCCCCCACTTAATAACTCATAGTTTAAAATTTATCACTTAATTTGTCAAATTTAACATAGCTTACTTACGTCGAATAAACAATTAGTTCATGTTGAGCTCTTGTACATGCCACATATAATAAATTTTTTTCATTTTTCATATATTTACTTGCTTTACCACTATAAACTATAACGCTATCAAACTCTAACCCTTTTGCTAAATATGCTGGTAAGACAACTAAGTCTTTGTTAAATTCCTCTGTTTGACTTGTTAATAAAGATATTGGTAACTCTTCCTTTAGAATTTCATAAATTTTTAAAGCTGTCTTGTTATCTCTTGTAATCACCGCTACTGATTTATATTTATTTTTTAAATAAGTAATATCATCTTTTAGTAACTTATCATCACAACGATGAATTAAAGGAACATTCTTTGTCTTTCTAATCGCACAAACATGATTAAGTCCCAATATTTTATTAGTAAAATCAATAATTTCTGGACTAGAACGATAAGTTTTTGTTAAATTGATGCATTTACTTTGTACAAACAAATCAGCAATAACTTCCAAACTTTCATATTTATAATAAGGATTAATTGTTTGATTAACATCACCTAGTATCGTAAAATTACTATTTTTAAAAATTTTACTAATTATTAAATACTGTAAATAGCTATAATCTTGGGCTTCATCAATAACTACTTGCTTAATGTTTCTTTCATATGGAAATCCCTCTAGCAAGCCTTTCATATATACAAATAATAAGGCATCTTCATATCCAATTACCTTAACTTTTTCAAAGTCTTTTATCTCTTTATCAGTCATTCTAATTTTACAAAAATCACTAGCAAAAAAACCCAAATAAATATCTTTATAATCTTGGCTAAACAAACTATTTTCCATGATTTTCTTTCTATAAGTTGCTTTCTTTTTACTACTACCTTTATAATTAGCTTCACTCAATTTTTCAGCAATAACATCTACTCTTTCAAAAAAAGGTAAAGTATTATATCGATTATGTAATAAATCATTTATTTCATCTTTACTTACTTTATAAATTTTATTTTCAACAAAATCATTTGTCATACGGGCTTTTCTAATAAAATCTTCAATATATAAATTAATATCATTAATTATTTCATCACTTTGTTTATACTTAATTAATTCAATATTATCAACCTTTTCTGAATAATACTTACCGATAAAATCCATAAAAGGTTCAACATTTTCAAACCCCGTTATATTACTACTTAAATATTCGTTAAATGTTGTTTGTAAAGTATTATCTTCTCCTAATTCTGGTAAGACATTTGAAATATATTCCGTGAATATTTGATTAGGCGAAAAAATCAAAATATCATTACTTGTTAGATTTTTAATTTTATAAAGTAAAAAAGCTATTCTATGTAAAGCAACACTTGTTTTACCACTTCCCGCTATTCCTGAAACTATTAATGTTTTATCTCTTATATTTCTAATAACATTATTTTGTTCTTGTTGAATAGTATTAACGATGTTTTTCATTTTTTCATTACTATCATTTGCCAATACTTCTTGTAATAACTCATCATCAATATTCATTGAATTATCAAAAGCACTAATTAATTTTCTATCACTTATTTTATATTGACGCTTTCTTAGTAAAGTTCCCTTTACAGGGCCTTCTGGTGCTGCATAGGCAGCTTTCCCGACCTCAAAGTCATAAAACAAACTACAAATTGGACTACGCCAATCATAGATAATATTTCCATAATCTTCATCTTTTAAATAGGTTAAACCCAAATAGACACTATATCTTTCTTTATCTTCATCTTCAAAAACTATAGAAGCAAAATAAGGGTTATCTTTAATACGATACAACTTTTTAAAATAGTCTTGTTTCATCATAATTTTATTAGCTTCTAATTCTGATTCTACATTAGCTTGAATTAACTCTTGATCATCCATTACGCGAATATTTTCCCATGTATAACGTCTAAAATCTTTGTATTTTTCTTCATTTTCAAAGATATTAGAACCCATTTTAGCTAATTTATCATCTACCAATTTTAAAACTTCTTCCAGTCTTTTTTCCTCTAATTTAAAATCTTTTTCTGATACTGCCATTGTTATCCTACCTGTTCTAATTATACATTACATTATTTTTAACCCCTATATTCAAAGTAAAACACACTATAAGTATACAACTTTTTTTATTCTTTTTATAATCATTAATTTTATAAAAAAGAAAATTACTAATATAAAAAAAAGAAAAATTAATATAAACTCACTTTCTTATATCAAAAATAGCTTATATTAATTATTTTTTCTCTTCACTTTAAATTAAAGTTATTTAGAAGTAACCATCTCTAATTTATCTATAAAATCTAAAGATTCATCATTTCTAAAACCCATATAACAAACTTTATCAATTTGATCTATATCAAATAATGCTACACCATTAGTTTCCATAATTCCTTCTGGATATGGACAACCACGATAGTCAAAGACTTTATCTTTTCTATCTTCAGCTACTGCACAATAACCATTAATCATTACTTTATGAGAACCACCCTTAAGTAATACAACAGTTCCTATTGGTAAATATTTCTCTTTCATAATAAAACCTCACATTTTATTTTAATTTATTAAAATCAAATTTCTCAGTTTGACCACCTGAAATTTTTTCAACTGTATACTTGGCACGCATTTCTGAAGTAGAAAGTGGATTAGTAGGAGATTTTCTTGCACGACTTTTTCTCTTGGCTGCTTTCACATCTTCTTGTGAGTTTGTTAAACCATGACTTAATGATGTATTATCTGAAGAAACCATTCTTCTAACATACTTATCAAAATCATCATCTACATAACCCTTATAACAAACTTCATCAATTTGATTTTTATTAAATAAACAAAATATATTTTCCATAAAACCTTCAGGAAAAATACAACCATTATAATCATATGTCTTTCCATCTTCTTCACTCTTCGATGAATATCCACAAATCATTACTTTTTTAGTACCACCATTTAATAAAACTACTGTACCTATAGGTAAAAGTTCATTATTCATTTTATCACCAACCTATTTTATATTATTATTAGTTAAGAGGACTACTCCTCTTAACTAATTAAAAACCTAAACTATCATCAGATACTATAACCCCTGGCACCGTTTCATTACTTTCATCAGTTCCAGAAACATCTGAATTAGTTTCTGATATATTAACTCCCAATGAATCATTATTGTCAGTTATTCCAACATTCTCATTACTAGAATCTGATTGATTAGAAGAATCGTTTGTTTGAGAATTATTATGTTCTTCTACTAATTTATCATAATATTCTTTTTTAGCAATTTCAAAGGCCGTCTGAGCTTCATCATAAGATACTTTAGATTCTTCTAATGTTTCTAACTGTTCATTAGCACGTTGTGTAGATTCGTTATAAGTATCAATTGCTTCATTATACTCTTTAGCAGCTTCCTCTGTCCACTTTGTAGTATCTTCACCATATTCTTTTTCATACTTAGCTTTAATTTCGTCTACAACTTTTTTATTATCTTCAACTTCTTTTAAAACTTCATTAGTCTCTTCTACTACTTTCGTATAATTTTCTTTAGCTGTATCTACGGAAGCTTTTAAATCACAAATATTTTGATCTTCACTTCTTATAGACAATAGTTCACTTGGTCCATCATAACTTAAATCATTAATATTAGGTTTACTACTCCATGAAGAAACGAAATCTTCAACACCATCCGCTTTGGCTAAAGCAGCCGCATCCACAGCTAATATTAATCTTTCATCACCTTCAAGCATCGCCTTAAATGACTTAAATTTATCATTAAGAATTGTTTCAACTTCTGCATCATCATATCCATAACTTCTTAATTTCAAATCAACATTAGTAAAATCACCTGTATCATAAGCGGTTTGTAATTCATTAATAATTTCATTTCGATGATTCAAAATATCATCTATACTATTATTAAATTCATAATTATCACGGGCTAGCTCATCATAATCAACTTCACCTAAATCAAGTTCTACTTGTTCAGGTATTTCTACATCCATTATTTCATTAATTACGACGTCATTTGTTGGAAGTTCTGGTTCTTCTGTTTTTTCATCTTCAACTGGTTTTACATCTTCTTTTTTATCATCTTCGTCATCTTTATCAATTGGTTTAGTAACATTAGAATTAGAATTACTATTACTATTTCCGTTTCCATTATTACCATTTCCATTATTTCCATTGCTATTATTTCCATTATTATTACCACTTGGTTCTGTTTTACTAGGAGTATTTTTATCTGGTTCTTTTGGTGTATCATTTTTATCAAATGGTGAAGCTAATGGTCCAATTAAAGCTGCTCCAACTAATCCACCATATAAGGCAACATCACCACCTAAAGATTGGTTATTATTTAATGCTGACTTAATTCTATCTGAAGACACTTTTGTTGCTCCAGTAACATTAGCATAAGCTTTATCTATATTAGGCGTATAGGTAGGCAATAACGCTTCAATAAATTCATGTGAATATAAATCACTATTTATTGTCTTTGTCATAAATGCATTAGCATTTTTAACAATATCACTGTATTTAATATCATAACCATATTCACGGCTTAAATAATCAGCAGCAATTTCGCCATCAATAACAGTATTTGAATAAGTAAAGAAAGCATTCATTGCTTCACTTGTTGATGTTTCAATCTGTTGACCATCAATACTCACCGTAGTATTAATACCTAAGATTGTTGTATTATCATTAGCAAGTTCTGTTTTTAAACCTAGTGAAGTAGCTGACTCATTTAAATTAGCATACTTTGTATTAAATTCTGATATTTTTAATAAAATATTTTGCATAGCTAGTCGTATATTTTCAATTTTTGTTTCTACATTTTCTAAAGCATGAAAATTCATTTGTGAGCCATTAGCACATTCTTCTAATAAAGCTTCAAAAATATTTCTAGCATCTTTTTTAAATTGAACATCAGATGCTGATTGAACCATATATACAATACCAACAATAGCTAAAATAGCTAAAATTACGGCACCAATTATCCAACCAACTACTGGAATTGTAAAAGATACAGAGGCCACTGTAACTGCTGTTGCACCGGTAGCAGCTGCGGTACCAGAAAGTATAGCTCCACCACCACCAATAATCGTTGTTCCTAATCCAAATAATAAATTAAAATCACTTTCAGCATCTTTATATAAATCCTCTAAAAAACCATTAGTTATAAAATTATTATATAGATTAGAAAAATTTACAGCCCATATGTCATCTATAGCTTCTGATATATACTGTTTAGCTAGATCAATATGTTTTTGCATATCAGTATATTCAGCATTATTTAACATTATCCTTGACATAAACTTCCTCCTATCACTTTAATCATTCTGTAGTTTCTTGTTGAATAACTTCATCTCTTTGACTTCCCTTAACATCTCCAATAATAATCCAACCAAAATTATATTCTAGTTCAGCATTTATATTATCAATATCCGTCATAAAAGCATTATATAAATTATTTAATTCCGTTTTTATATTATTAACATCCTTTTGAATTTCATCTCTAGCTAAAGATAAATCCTTTACATTATTGCCATTTTCAAAATAGAAAGCATCATCAATATTAGCTGCATTATTTAATTCAGTCATTACATTATCCAATTTTTGCGGCAAATCATTAATCAAAAAGTCAAAATCAGCCTTAATATCATCTGTAATAATAGAATAGCCAAATCCTGACGTATCAACACTATATGTTGCCGTCGTTTTAGTAGTTCCATCTATTTTTGATGCTGTTTGTGTAGCACTTGCCATATACACACCTCCATAAATCTTTAAAAATTATAAAGTAAAGCCACAAGCTGCCAATATTTCGTCAGTTGATGCTGTTGCAAATTCTGGATATCTTCCTTTAACAAACTGCACAAAATCTATTAATGTTGTAGTTTGAGACTGACCATTAATCGTAGATTCAATCATATAGTTTCCAGCATTATTAGTAACAGTAGTTACAAGGAGATCACCATTTGATGTTTGCAAAAGAGCTGTTTGCCCGGTAACCTTTGCTCCAGCTGCAGCCACCTCATCAGTTAGTGATAAAGCTGTATTAGCACCAGGAATTACCGGAGTAGGCTCCCCACCAGGCAGAACTGGAGTAGGCTCCCCACCAGGAAGCGCTGCGGTTGCTCCAGCGGCTGGAACAGTCGCTGAAGCTGCTAAGCCTGCCCATATCAATGCTAAAGCATCTGCTCCTAAAACAATACCTGTAACAATTTTATGTTGTTCCAATATGCTCTTCGAATCTGAGCATTGATATTGCACTCCAGTTAAATCGTAAAGCCCTTTAAGGTTAGATAAACTACTTTTAAAACTTTGAGCATTGACTGTTTCGTATTGTTTATAAAAAGAACTATCAATATAATTACTTGTTGCACCATGACTAGTCGTTCCCAATGGATTAGCTTGCTTAAAACCTGCAACATCTTTTTCAAATTGTGCATATTGTCCAGCACTCTGAGCAACTAAAGTTGCCCAATTATTAAAATTAGTAACAAAATTCGGAAAATTTGCAGAAGTATTTTCCCAATCTAATAATAATTGTTTCCCCAAATCACCATATATTGCTTCTTCGCTGACATCAACCAATTCATGAAATTCCTTATCCGTAGAATGCAAAATTCCAGCAATTGAAGTAGGATCACTTGCAGAACCAGTTATATTTTGCATATCTTTATAAATGGTGGCAATATTTTCATAATCAAATTTTCTTTCTGCCATAACTTTTCCTCCTATTTGTAATTACATCACTATTTAATTAGATGGTTTCTTCAAAGCCGCTTTTCTCTCTAATAAATTACCTAAAAAATAAATCATATCATCTGCTCTTGTAATCAGTTCTTTAATTTCATAATCAGATAATTTTCCTTTTACAACTTCTTCTCCAGAACGTTTAATACAAGATTCTAAATCAAGCCCCATTCTTTTATACTCGTCTCTCAAATAAAAATGTAAAATTTTAGCTTGTTCTTCAGATAATTTTCCATATTCATCGTCTGATTTAAAAAGTACCTTTGTAGGAGGCATATTATTTTTTCTTAAATATACCTCAGCAAAAGTTTGAAGCATAAGCATTCTTTCTTTTTCTAATTTTTCTTTATCCATAATTTCACACCCTTTTTATTAAAATAAATTTATTACCCATTCTACACATTCAAGACCACCTTGAACAGTATCTAAAATTCCATGGCCTACGACTCCAACAGCATCCCAAATAGTTCCGACAACACCTTCTCCTGTTGCTGTAACATAGTCCATAATACCATCACATTCAGAATAATCCCAATCATCAGCAAAATTATCACCTAAATGAGACCAATATCCTGAGTTATATGGATTAGTAAAGCTGCTTGCCTCAGTAGTTGGTTCAGTAGTTGTTTCATAACCACTATAGTCTCCCCATAAAGCCCATTCAACAGCTTCTATAGCATCATTAGTTCCGTCTATAGCCGCATTACCTGCAAGCTGTACAGTATCTACCGCCAAATTGATTGGTCCTAAAGCAGCCCCAGCAATTATGCTTCCAAAATCATCATGATTTGTAAAGGCATTCCAATCATTAGCAAAATCTTCACCCATCGTTTGCCAATAATTATTATTACTAAATGATTCTGTAAAATCATGATCAATATAAACTTCTTGCGTTTCTTGTGAATTATCAATCGTACCTGCTGAAGAATCTACAGATCCATAACCATTGCTTTGATCAGGTTCTAAAGCATTTATACTACCGTTTGTTGAAGGTGTGCCTTCTATTTGGTCTTCTCCTCCATTAGCGTTATTATCTAAAATTGGTGAAGTGGCATCATTACCGCCAGTGGTTGAATTTGTTGACTCACCATTAGTTGAGTTTGATTCGCTTCCTTCAATAATTACATTATCACTATCGTTAGAATCCGTTCCTACTACACCCGTAGTCGTACCATCATTAGTATTTGTTCCCGTTGAGCCTGCTGGCATACTACTGTTAGTATTCGTATCTGTTGGATTTGTTGCTGTACCATTATTACTAGACGTATCCGTATTCGTAGTTGTATCACCAGAAGTATTAGTTCCTGGCGAATTTAAATTAGCTCCGGCATTAGAAGACCCTCCATTTAAATTACCAATATTACTTGTACCCGTTGCATTAACTACAACTGAAATCAAATCAGTTGCTAAAGTATCAGTACCTTCAGCAACTTTTTCAAAATGATCAGAGAATAATCTTATCCCATTAGACAAATCTTGAAGAGCTGTTTTATATCCCTCTGTTCCATTTTTAAAAGCATCATAATCTTCGCCAACCCAATAATTATTTGTCCCCATAGAATCTATTTTTTTATATAAGTCGTCAACTCTAGCATCAAAAGTATCTGCGTTCTTATCTAAATTAGATGCTAAAGTCCTTTGTATATCGCTGTCAACAGTAAAGTCCCAACCTTCTGCCATATCAACACCATCTTTCTATACAAATAATACATTGTAAATCGCTAATTGCTTAGCAACTTACAATGTACTACTTATAAAGTAGTACATAAAAATAATTAAGCTTTAATACCTGCGTGAGATTGTTCAAATTGATTGTAAGCATCTGCAGCAGCTTTTGCTTGTTGTAACATTGTAGCTAAATTTGCAAGTTGAACTTTTAAACTTGGCATTAATTCATTCCATTCATTTAATTTAGAGCTTGCCCATGCACTATCAGCAGCATATTCTAAGCCTTCTGAAATAGCACGATTACTAGCAGCTACAACACCATTAATAGTTGAAGGATCAGTTTCTCCTCCACCAATAATCTTATTTAATATTGCAAATTGTTCATTAAATGCAGCATAGTCAAATGTATTCATTCTTTTTCACCTCTCTTATTATTAATTCTTATAACATAGATCCAATATTTGAAGAAACACTAGAATTTGTTTCATCATAATCATCTGCAGTAGTAACTAAGTCTGTTCCAACTTCTCTAACTAAAGCACTTGCCTTTTCTAAATCAGCTCTAAAATTATTAGCTGCTTCATTAAACTTGTTAGAATCTTCGCCATCCCAAGTTCCATTGGCAGTAATTGCTTCATAAGCAGATTTAAAACTAGAAATTAAAGTATCTAAGCTACTAGCATTTGAAATAATGTTATTGCCTAAATTACGTAGTTCACTACTTTCCATTCTTAATGCACCCATAAATACACCTCCATATTTTTTTATAAGAATATAAGTCAAGTAACATAAAGAATACAATGCTTGACTAATACCAAACACCCCTAGCTTACTCATCATATCCTTATAAGAATAATTATATAAAAAATAAGGCGATTAATCAATAAATATTTTAAAAATAATGTAAAAAATGACCTTCCGGTCATTTTTAATTATATTTATGCACTAATCCAAAATCCTCTTCTAATTGTCCACTAAAGGATTGAGCAATTATTTTTTCTATTCCATCAGTTTTAGGATCAACTAATGTTGTATTAACAAATGAAGTTAACACCCCACTATTATCCTTAAAATTAATTTGTAATTGTTCACCTTCAGCAAAATCTAACCATTGTGATATAGGTAATATTTGCGTTGTTTGGCCATTTTCTAAAATTGCTTGGCTAAAATGATACCTCGTATCAAATATTTGAAAATTCCAACTAGTAGCTGTTGGTGCTCCAACATAAGGCGTTAAATCATTAATAACCCCCTCAGGTCCCCTAAAGTACTCAGCAATTGTCATAATATCTTGCTTATTATTAACTAAAATTGTGTTATATGCCGTTGTTACTAAAGCTGTTCCATCAGGTAAGACCAATTGAAATTGTTCACAATTAGGTGATGCTTCTTTATCTTCATTACCATCTACGTTTGCAAAGTCTTCCCATTTACTTAATGGTATAATTGTTACATTGCCATCAACTACTTTTAAAGCATAATTAAATTTAAGTTCACTATCTAATATGTATTTATTAAAACTAGCATAATCATAATTACCGTTAGTTTTATCGATGTTTTTACCTTTATCTGATACATAATATTTACTAATTGTTGAAGCATTTAAAGCCTCTGTTCCTCCGTTAAATAAATCTAACATCATAGACGAAGAAAGAATTACATCACCAGTTGATAACTTAACTTGTAATTGTTCTCCTTCATAATCACACCACTTAGATATTTTAAGCGCTGTTGCACTATTATCATTAGAAAAAATAGCATTTGTAAATCCATAATTTAAATCAAAAATTGTTCCATTAAAAATAATTTGTTGTGAATAATCATAACCATTTGTCAAGTCAACTACATGTCCTTCATTTACTAAAGAATTGGCTATATCGGAAGCCTTCAAAGTACTTTCTATATCATTAACTAATATTGTGTCATAGGCTGCTGTTACAATTGTTGGTCCATTAGATATGACTAATTGTAATTGCTCTCCTTCATAATCACACCATTTATCAATAGGAAGAATAACTACTTTATCTTCTTTCATAACTATAGCTTTATTAAAACCCCATTTAGTATCAAATAAATCATAATTAAAACTTCCCGTTGTATTTACTTTATCTGATAAATCTGTAACAACCCCATCATTACCTACATAATATTTAGCAAAATCAGTCGCTTTAATTTGACTATTTGCATCATAAGCTAATTTAGAATTATAACTACATAAATTTAAAACTAAACCATCTTCTGTAATAACTTGTAATTGTTCACCCTCATAATCACGCCATTGTTTAATTGGTAATATTAAAGCATGGTTTCCATTAAAAGTTAAAGATTTATTAAAAGACCAATTAGTATCTAATAAATCTTTATTAAAAAGAGGATTTATACCATTATCTTCATTTAGTAAATAAAGTTCTTCTTGATTATTTAAACCATTTTTAGCTATTTCAAGCGCCGAATAATTATCACTAGTTCCATAAAAACAATTAGTATCAAATGAAGAACTAAGTAAAGTAAAACCATCCTGTGTTATAAATTGAAGTTGTTCTCCCGAATAATCTTTCCATTTAAAAACATCCATTAAAATTGCTGTATCATCACCATATATTAAAGCTTTATCAAAGCCATACTTAGTATCAAAAATAGTTCTGTTACAACCGCTTAACAAAGTAGTTGCTAAAGTTCCTGTCAATATAAGAGAACATATTCTTCTTTTTTTACTATTTTTAGTGTTTTTGTTATTTTCATTATACTTTTTAATGTTTTTTGAATTAATTTTTATTAACATAGTTTAAATCCCCCATAAATCTAATTAAATTATAAACTATATAGAAGATAATTGTCAATTTTTGAAGTTTTATAATATGATTCTACTTTATAAAAAAGATAAATCATCCGATTTATCTTTTTATAGTCTTAATTTTCTTCTGCAAATGGTGTAAAAGGTGTTACTTGAGAAACATCATTATTAGGTGTTTCGGTAGTCGCTGTTGCTTCAATATTTGTTGAATTATTGCCATTATCTTCTTCGATTGAAGCAACTATTTTATTTAATTTGTCTTTAAATACCTTTTCTTCTTCATCTTCATAGCCTAAAAAGAATATTTTTTCGATTTGACTATGATCAAAGAGACAAACTTGATTAGAACTTAAATATCCTTCAGGGTAAACACAACCACTATAATCATATATCTTTTCTTGGTTTTCTTGAGCTACTGAACAAAATCCTGTAATCATTGCTCTTTTCTTTCCCCCTTTTAATAAGACTACTGTTCCAATAGGTAAATATTTTTCTCTCATCTTCATCCTCCTATTCTTTTATTAAAAACCTAAAGATGTTTCACTATCAATAACATCACCGGTATTTTGAGTTGATATTTCTGGTAATACTGGTTGAAGTCCCGCATCAGGTGGTCGTTTAGCTGATTCCAATTCTGAATCAATCTCTTTAAAAGGCCCATCTATTTCTATATTTCTATTAAATGAATCATCCAGTTCTTTATCGCCTATATCTACTCCCAAGCTATTATCATCTACCACAATATCTTCATTCTCTTCATTATTGTTAGGATAATTATCATTTTCTGTTACAAGACTAGAGTCTGATAAACTTTCATCTTCACTTCTTTGCGTAATTATTGATTCTTTAATTTGTTGATAATATTCTTCTTTTGCTTCATCATACGCATTTTTAGTTTCTTCGTAAGTTTCTTTCATGTCATTCGCCGTCGTAACATTTTCTTTCGCAAGTTGTACAGAATTATTATAATTATCTACAGCATTATTGTATCTTTCAACATCTTCTTCGGACCAATCACTTGGATTTTCCCCAGCTCTAGCTGTAATCTCATTTCTAACATTATCTAAGACTTCTTTATCATTATTAGCTTGATTAATCATTGTATTGGCATTATCAACCGCTGTTTCATAATTATCTCTTGCAGCATCCATCGCCTGTTTAGCATTATTAACCATATCACTTTCATTAGGATTTGCAATAAAGGCATTGGTTTCACCTGCTAATAAATCATCATATGTTGGTGCATCATCATAAACTGTATCAAAAGTATTCATATCCATGTTGTTACTATTTGCCAAATTATTAGATATATCTGTCATATCTGCCGTCTGTTTAGCTGCTAAATAAGCAGTCATACCTAATGCACGATCTTCCGCTATTTTAGTTGCATCAGCTTCACTATAACCAGCCTTTTCAAAAAATTCTATTAATTCTGATTTATCTTCTTTTGCAAATAATGAATCAAATTCTTCGACATGACCTTGTCTATATTCGGCTAATCCTTCATCCGTAAATTGATCGAAGAATTGTTCTTCAGCCATTCGATCAATATCTTCACTAGTTAATGTTTCATTTACACTTAATAATTCAGGTATTTCTTCATTATTTACTTCCGTTAACTCAATAGCTTTCATCTCGACATCTTCAAGTTGTTCCTCACTATCTGTAAGTATATCATCTTCATTATTTTCTTCAGATACCTCAGTATTTTCTGCATTAGCATCTTCGACTTCTTCTACTTTCGCAGTTTCCCAAATTACTTCTTCTGGTTGTTCATCATCCACTTTTTCTTCAGGCGTAACTGGATTTTGAGGTACAGTTTTTTGTTCTTCTTCATTATTTTCATCTTGGGCTACACTTATAATTCCACTTGCTAGCGCAAAATCATTATTATTTAAGACCCCCGCTGCCATAATCATTCCACCAGCTAAAGAAGCATTAGTACCTATACCAAATATTTCACCTAATACATCAGAATATTTTTCTTCAGATATTCTATTACTAAGTTGCCCTAAAATTGACTCATAATCTTGGCTTATTTCTCCACTTAAAGAATTACTATCACCTACTATAGCCGAATAAAAATTATTTATATTATCCAAAGAAGCAATTTGAAACAACCCTTTTTGTGATAAGGTATCAACATATCCTGCCGTATCTAACAAAGCTTGTGTACGATATCTATCTCTTTCACTACTTGAAAGTCCCATTGCATCATAAAGTAATTCATATGCAATTGAACTACTAGTCGCTGTTCCATAATAAGTATATAAAGTATTTACAGCTTCTGCTAAAGTTATCGTTATATCCTGACCATTTTCATCTTTATAAGTAAACATTACTTGTTCAACAGTTGTTCCATCTTCTAATGTAACATTATCAAATGATAAACCATCTAAACTTAACCCTGTTTCAGCTGAAATCTTAGCTAATGAATCTTTTAGGGAAATACCTGTTTCTTCAAAAGTATTAATTGCATTAGCTATGGCATTTAAAAGAGCCAACAATTTATTAGTTTTTAAAGTACATTCATCTAAAACATTTGCTATCGATTCATTTGCCATAGAACGATAACTTTTATACTCATTTATCTTAGATTCAATATATTGTTGAATACCATCACTTATTATATTATAATCCCGACTACCATTAGGAAAATAACCAGGTATATTATTTGCATAATAAAAAACTTCAGTAAGAGGATTATCATCTTCATCATAACCTATTACGTTATTTTCAGATCTAATATAAGATGAATTGGCATATTTAAAACGCCATTTGTCTGATTCGCTATCTGAGTGTTGAACAAATCCATTAAATTTATTAGAAACTTCTCTTATATCATCTTTAAGATCTTCAATTTTATCTTGTAAAGAATTACTGTTTTTTTCACTATACTTTACCTTAATCATAAAACACCTCCTTTTTTAATTATATATATCAGCTATTTCTTTCATTTTCTTACCACAATTTTGACAAACTCTAACTGTGTCATCTATTTCTGTCATCAAACTTCTAATCATTTTATAAACTTGATTCCAATCTTCTGTATTAGCTCGATCTAACACTTCATTTCCCATTTTATTAGAAACCATAGTTAAATTTGTTTTTAACTTTGTTAAAGCATCAACAGTCTCATCAAGTGTTTCATAATTTTCAACCATATTTTCACCTCATCTTTTATCTAAAGAATATTCCATAGCTGTTTAATACAGCTGTTATTTTTTGAGCTGATTGAATATTAGCTAAAGCTTCATTCCATGATTGAGCCGCACTTACAGCATTCATATATTCATCATAACTTGAACCAGTTCCTAAACTATTAATTTGGGCTCCAGCTGATGAATCAGGAGCAATTAAATTAGCCGCACTTACTCTTTTGTTTATTTCTGAATCTAGATAATTTGCGACTAGATTTTGTTGATCAGGTGGTAGATTCAAAAATCCGCTATTAGAAGCTAAACTATTTCTTATATCATATAATCCTTGAGCTTCACCATCTAAACTTGTTTTAACAGCATTGGCTGAATCAATAATAACCTGTGTATTTTGTACTCTAAGAGCATATTCATCTTGAACAGCTTTAAAATCATTTTCCGTTAATTCTGGAACAACAATTGTTTTACCATCATAATTACTACGAGGTATAACATTACTTATTGAATAATTCATTTCACTTATGTCATTTGAAATATGACCTTTTATAGAATTTAAAACGATTTGCTGTGCATCTTCAGGTAATTGTTTAAATTTTTCTTGCCATTCTACACTACCATCAGGAACCCCCAATTGATTAATTTGTTGTAAAGTCCCATCAACTATCGCTTTGGCTTTGTCTGATAATTTTTGGTAATCTTCACCTGTAACATCAAAACCATTGCGTCTTATAAAGGCTGTCACTTCTCTATCAGCTAATTTATCCAATTGTTCTTCATTATAAGCAACACCATTTGTACTAAAAGTATAAGGTTTTTCTATTTCTTTACCATCTTTATCATAATATTTAATTTCACTATGTCCATCATTAGTTACACTAATAACAGAGTAATTTCCCAAATCATCATAGTAAAAGGTTTGTTTATGACCATCTTTATCAACAATTGTTTTCATATATTGTTTGCCTTGATCATTAGTCGTAATTGTTACTAAATTGCCTTGATCATCATAATATTCATTTTGTTTTTCCCCATTAGCTAGGGCACTACTAACCATTCCTGCGGCAAGTAAACTAGCTCTTTTATCATTAACTCCATTTAAGTTAGCGCCAGTATTTTTATATAAAGAAACTGTTTCTTCTTCAAATTGTAAATTATTTGTCATAATCAGACTAATCATTTTAGACCATTCTTCAAAGTTCAATTTAAAATCACCAAACGTAGCTGCATTTTGATTCCAAACTTCTAAAAGACGATTAGCTAAATTACCAAATAATGCTGAATTAACACCTGTATTTACTCTTTCATTAACATAATCATTACTATCTTTAAAAATTTCGGAAACATTTTCAAATAAGTCATTTATAACATTTAAATGTTTTTCAACTTGTTCTTTATTAAAAGTCTCTTGACCTTCCATCTAAATCATCTCCTACAATTTTTCTTCTAAAATAGTATGTTCAAAAGCTACATCTAAAGCATCACTTAAAGTTTGAGAAGCATCCGTAACTTCATTTTTTAAAATAGATACATATGCCCTAAAAACAGCTACTAATGTTTCCATAGCTGGTTTATATTCATAACATTTAGCTTTAAAATTATTATAAGAAGCCCCTGCCCAAGCATCTAATTCCATTGCATTAATTTCATCAAAAATTTTGGCAAAAGTAGACTCTAATTCATCAGCTTTATTTGTTAAAAATTCAGACAAATCTTCAATTTGTGTTGAATCAATAGCAAAGTTATATAAATGTTCCTTACTAACTGCCCCACCATCTGCTAAAGCTAAGGATACATACGCCATTTTTATTCCTCCTTTATACTCCAAGTATATTATAAATAAAAGATATAAAATCTTTTATTTATAATATACTGTGTCTATGACACAGTACAATTTTAATTTCTATATAATGATTCAGTCTCAGCTGATAAATTAGCCGCATTTTGTCCAATTGTTGATAATGCTTCATTTAATAAATGTTCTGCTTGTTGTTTATATTTATTAACAGCTTCAACTGTATCTGCAGACCATTGGCTATTAACCATATTACCTAACTTACCACCTAAAGAACCATCTCCAGCATTTCCAACATGCTCTTGCATTCTTGCATCTGCATTGTTATATTGTGTTAATGATTCATCAGCTGATTCATTTAATTTAGCTTGAGCCTGTCTTAAAGCTTCAACATTAACTGATGTAGTTTGTTCTGCCATATAGCACCTCTTTCATAATAATTTAAAATTAACCTATAATATTAAGATTTGCTGCAATTGTTTCACTTGCATTATCCGCAGTAGTTGCAGCATGAGCTGAATGTTCTTCTAAAGTACGAGAAATTTCTTCAGCTAATGGTTTCATTTCACTATTATACTTTTGCACAAATGCTTGATAATCAACACTATCAGCACCCATTGCATTTCCTGCTATATTCATCACTTCACTATCAATAGTTTCAATAGCAGCTGCAAATGAAGATTGTGCATTAGCCATTTCTTCAGATAAAGCTTGCATACCTGATGGATTTACATTTAAATCAGCACCAGCAACTCCTTCTCCAACAGCCATTATTACACCTCCTTATAATAGAATTAGTTTAGTACCATTTAAGATGTCATTTTCCAAAAATGTATTATTAACATCATAAATAGATCCAGTATCAGCATTAATTAATGATAAGTGCTCAGACATTGTAAAACTACCATCCGTCATATCATTAATTGCCTTATTTAATAAGAATATAATTTCAATAGTCTTCTTATTAACAGGAATAAAAACATTATATCTTTCTTCAATGCTAGGTACAATCAAATCTACACAGACTTTATTATTATTCATAATAAAACCTCCCTAAAAATCGTAGATTTAAGAATATATGATAGCTTCTTATTTTGACCAATTCCCCATAACTATCGACTACACTCTTATACAATAATCATACTCTAAAAGATTTTTAAAGTCAACGACTTAAAAAGAGGTTAACATTCGTTAACCCTTTTACTATAAAGTCTCATAAACTTCTTCTTCCCCTATATCTGAAATCAATTTAACTAAGACTGTTGTATTACCATCTATGTAATAACCAAAATTTTTATCCAATTTTGTAGCTAAAACTCTTGAAGGTAAAGTAGATTTAATTGTATATTGTGTACCTATACCATTTCCGACCCAAATACCTTTAGTTCCTGAAATAGTATCTTTATACCATGATTCAAATTCACGTTTTTTAAGGTTATCACAAGTATCAATTATAACAAAATAAACTTTTGGCATCCCCTTTATCATAGATATTAAACCACTATAAGCTCCATCAAATTCAGAACTTAGCATATTTTTAAATTTTTCAATACCTACAATAAAACATACTTGCTCACTATATTCTTCTAAAGATGAACTATCAAATCCTGACTCTTTATATTTGTTATACATATCAAATATTGTCTTACCAAATTTTTTAAATTCATCCACAATATTAACATCATGATAAGTTGTTATCGTTGCCAATTCTTTATACGCTTTTTCTAAATCAAAGACATAACAATTTTTATTAAGAGCATTAGCAACTTCTCTAATAAATAAGCCACCAAAATTTTTAATTTCGTTAAATTCCATTCCTGTAATAATATGAACCGTATTTTTAGTTAAATCTAAACTTCTAACTTGTAATGAATCTTTTTCAATTCCTACAGGTACAGAAGATAACCCTGTCATTTGGTCAGAACAATAAGATATCGTTACCGTTTCAGGTAAAACAGGAACTTTAGGTGCACTATCTGGATATAATTTACATAGTTCACTAATCTTATTCATAACAAAAGCATTTAATCCTTCTTTTTCCGTAGGAACTGCTGCTTGGAATTCAAATACACCATCTAATTTAACTAAGCCACGTCCCGATATAGCAGCTGGTTCTATTTTGGTACGAGCTAATAAAGAAGAATAGTCATATTTATCGTTCATTTGGAAGACTAAATGATTAGGTAAATATTGTGCTAATCTACTTCTAATACCATTTGAAGTTGTGGCACTCATTATAAAATATACCCCATACTTTTGACAATCTCTAGTTAGAGTTGCTAACAAGTCAAATGTATCATCACCAAAATTTTCATTATATAATTCAAAGCCATTAATAACTATTACAACATTTGGTAATACTTTACCCGTAGCTTTTGAATAAGAAATATAGTCTCCGCCAAAATCAGCAAACATTTTCTTTCGTTTAGCAATCGTATCATTAATAACTTTCCATAAGTTTATAACTTTATCAACATCATTTTGTAAAATAACATCGCCTACTTGTGGAGCTTTTCTATAAATTTTTAAAGTTTCTGCTCCAAAATCAAGTAAGTATAAATTTAATTCCGCTGGTGAATACGTTGTAATACAAGAATAAACAAATGAGTTTATCATCTCTTCTTTACCACTATCTGACATACCATAGATAATCCAGTTACCACCATTTGTAATAGGCATTGTTAGTAAACCTTGCTTTTGTAAATTAGGAGCATCATATTCTCCAATAACCGGATTTATATCACAAGAGATCTTTTTAAAACTATATTTTTCTTTTAAGGCATCAATATAAATAATTGGTGCTAAAGCATTAAGCCATAATTGTTTAACTTTAATATTCTCTTTTTTAGATATATCAACTAAATATTTTAAAATATTTGGTAGTTCTTCACCTTTTAAAACACCTGAAAAACTATTTTTACCATCTTCCACAACTTTAATTGGCATTCCTAAATTATCAACAAACGTTATAGAATTATCTACTTTTTTCTTACGAACATCAGATTCATAATATGGTGCTCCTGTCCATGCTGATTGCCCTAAAGCAAAATATTCATCATATCCTACTTGTAAGAAGAAACGTCCTGTCTCTTTAATAGAAGCAGCATCTGGTCTTTTAATCATTTCTTGACTGTCTGAACGATCTTGGACCTTTAAACAAATCTTAAACTTCGCATTTGACCATATCTGATCATTAACTACACCACTAGGTTTTTGCGTTGCTAAAATCAAGTGTACTCCTAATGAACGACCTATACGTGCCGTTGAAATAAGTTCATTCATAAAATCTGGTTGTTGTGCTTTCAATTCAGCAAATTCATCAGATATGATAAACAAATGAGCGACGGGTTCATCCACTTGGCCATTACGATATAATCGTTGATATTTATAAATATCGATTGTTGATTCCCCAACTTTATCTCGCGCTCTATTGAAAACTGCTTGACGACGTTTTAATTCACTTTGTAAAGAAGCTAAACTACGATTAATTTCACTAATATCTAAGTTAGTAATAGTTCCAGCAAGATGTGGTAATCTTAAACCTGTTTCTCTATTTTCAAAAGCACCAGCTAATCCACCACCCTTATAATCTATTAAAACAAATTGAACCTCATAAGGATGGAAATTAACTGCCATACTCAAAATAAAAGTAATAATAAACTCTGATTTACCTGATCCAGTCATTCCAGCTATTAAACCATGTGGTCCATGAGCTTTTTCATGTAAGTCCAATTTAAAGAGATCACCATACTCATTAATGCCTACTGGCACCGCTAAAGAATTAATTGGGTCACTTTCTTTCCATTTAGCTAAAGCATTTAATTGATTAACATTGGAAATATTATACATTTCTAAGAATGAATAAGAAGAAGGCAATTGGAATTTCCCATTATTTAATGCAATCGGAATATTTGAAAGAACATAAGTATATTTTTCTAATGATCCATACATAAAATCAGGAATAAAATTAATTCTTTTACTATCAGTTAAAACTCGTTCAAAAACTCCTCCTGTACGTTCATCAACACTAATAAAATGTTCTACTTCATTAGGTAATGAATTTAATTTTTCGGTAAAGATTAATAAACTTATGCCGATATATTCAACAGATTCAATCAAAGAA
This sequence comes from uncultured Bacilli bacterium, assembly GCA_947631475.1. Lineage (GTDB taxonomy): Bacteria > Bacillota_I > Bacilli_A > RF39 > UBA660 > Coprovivens. The sequence goes on from CANRLI010000012.1 coordinate 20,836, forward strand.
CGAATAACACTAACATTTCTAACTAAATCAATATCATCTGTAATAATAATATATCTAGTTGCTAATTTAATTGCTGCTTTATTACTATTTAAAGCATCTCTTTGTTCATTAGCTTCTTTTATATTGGCTAATAATTCTTCAAAATATGAACTTATTTGATTTATTTCATCACTATTTGTTCCAAAAAATCTTAATGAACGATTATCATCCCAAAAATATGGGCAATCTTTAATATCTTCCCAAAATTTTTCATTTTCTTTATTTGTAAAAACACATACTTTTAAAGAATCATATCCATGATATGCAAATATTTGTAATAATAAACCTTTTAAAAATGGATTAGTAACAGCTTTTTGACCAATAATAGCTGTAATATATTTATCAACAAAAGAATAAGTAACAGGAACATTTTCTAAATTATTAGTTTCTTTTTCTAAGCTTCTTAAATAACCCATTAAATTATCTTCATCATCCATTGAAAAATGTTCATCAGGGTAATTAACACTGAAGAATGGTGGAATAGACCCTATTCCTAAACGTAAACATAAAAAGTCATAATCTTCAACATTCTTTTCCCATAAATTACGTTTCTTATAAAGAATAATATCTCCGACATCTTTTAAAGGAATATACTTTTCAACTAAAATTTGTTGTTCTTTTTTCATTTCAATTAAAAGTTCTTCCCTTTTCTTTTGAACATAAGCACTATAAGTTGCTTGTCTTTTTCTTTCATAAACAACTTTACGATGTTTATTATACATTTTAGTAATAGTTGGTAAAACCAACATACAAGTTAACATTGCTGCTGCTGTTAATAAAGAAGGTAAAGCTGATGATAAAGGTGTGGAACCATTTATAACATTAGTTAATGTCATAACCCCCGTCATCATTGAACTCATACCCATCATTAACATTGAACCCATCGTTAAAATAGCTGGCATTTCTTCTTGTTTTTGCGCTGCTGGTGGCGGATCTATGACAAAAGATTTTTGTTCAATTCTCTCATCAAAACGAGGTGGTTTTAAGAAATAATCTTCTTTTTTATACATTTCAATAACAGGATCAGGTTCCGTTGGAATTTTCGAATAATCTAAAGTTGGTGTCATTCTCATATTAAATACTTGTGAATCAAATTTCACTAATTTATTAGGATTGTTTATATAAAAGATATCTTTAACAATAGATATTTTTAAACCTAAGATAAAAATTGTATCCCCAAAACGTAGATTAGCATAATTACAAGGTATATTATTAATATACATTGGAATTTGCGTATTAATATTAGTCACCGTATAAGCACCATTATGGTAATCTATCTTTAACTGATTACGAGCAATACCTGGTTGCTCATACGAAATGATATTGGGATAATTAGTCTCAGAATTATGAGCTCCATTATTGCCAACATACCATGTTAAATTATCATTATTACCATTTAATGTAATATTTAACTGTAAAGCATTATTATCGTAAACAGGGCAAGTATAAATAACATAACTTTCATTTAATAAAATGTTTTTTAAAGTATAGAATTTTTCATACTCAAGTAATGTTTCGTCAACAGCCGTTCCATTTCTAAAAACTTTTACTTCACTATTACTCTTTAAGACCCAATTACCATCATTGGCTTGCACACTAACTAAGTTTTCTTTATTAGCATTGGCAATCCAATAATTACCAAAGACATCATTAGGAAGTATTAAGTTAACTAATTTCGTAGCATCCATCAACATTATTTTCATACTTGCCACACTCCCATATTCTCTTGTAATTATATCTTAAATAAAGAATAATTACAATAAAAAATAAGTAAGTTGCCTTACTTATCATATCTTCTTTTAAACTTAAGATCTTCTTTAATTAGATCAATAAATTCTTTTAAAGAAACAGTCGTTGTTTCTTCACTTCCCGCACGGCGGTAAGAAACAGTCTTATTATCAACTTCTTTTTGACCTAAAATTAACATATAAGGAATTTTCTTGATGACTGATTCTCTTAATTTATAGCCTAATTTTTCATTACGCGCATCTAGTTCTACTCTAAAGCCTTCTTTATTTAAGGCATCATAGACTTCTTTAGCATAAGCTTCATGAAATTGAATATTAACTGGAACAATTTGTATTTGAACTGGTGCTAACCAAGTTGGTAAATAGCCTTTAGTTTCTTCTAAGTAATAAGCCATAAATCTATCTATACTACCAAAGATGGCTCTATGAAGAACTACTGGTGTTTTCTTACTTCCATCACTTGCTATATATCCTAAATCAAAACGCATTGGTAAACAGAAATCTAATTGACAAGTTGATAAGGTATATTCAGGTCCAACAGCTGGCTTAACTTGAACATCTAACTTAGGGCCATAGAAAGCTGCCTCTCCAATTTTTTCTACATATTCATAACCTAAATCATTTAAGACATTTCTTAATGTCGTTTCAGCATTATTCCACATTTCATCATCTGGATAATATTTAACTTTGTCACTAGGATCTCTCAAAGATAGTTCAAATCGAAAATCTTTTATTCCTAATTCTTGATAAACTTCTAATATTAAATTAACAACTGATGAAAATTCTGATTCTATTTGTTCTGGTGTTACAAATAAATGAGCATCATTTTGACAGAATGTTCTAACTCTTTCTATTCCTTTTAATGAACCACTAGTTTCAAAACGAGCATCGCGAGCAATCTCACCAATTCTGATCGGTAAATCACGATAAGAATGAACATTATTACTATAAATCATCATATGATGAGGACAATTCATAGGACGAAGAACAAACTCTTCTCCTTCAACTTCCATTTTAGGAAACATATTATCTTTATAATGATCCCAGTGTCCAGATGTCTTATAAAGTTCTACATTCCCAATTGGGGGCGTTAAAACATGTTTATAGCCCAAAGCTCTTTCTTTACCCTTAATATAATTTTCTAATAAATCCCATATGATATAGCCATTAGGTAAATACATAGGTAAACCTTTACCAACCAAATCACTAACCATAAAAATTTCTAAATCTTTACCTATCTTACGATGATCTCTTAATTTCATTTCTTCTAATTCTTTTAAATGAGCTTCCAACTCTTCGGCTGTTGGAAAACATACCCCATAAATTCTTTGCAACATCTTATTATTGGCATCGCCCTTATAATAAGCACCACTAAATTTCGTTAATTTAAAATATTTAACTTCTTTAGTATTGTTCATATGAGGTCCACGGCAAAGATCTGTAAAATCTCCTTGTGTATAACAAGATATTGTTCCATCTTCCATTCTTTCTATCAAATCAATCTTGTATTCATCATTTTTAAACATTTCCAATGCTTCGGCTTTAGAAATTTCTCTACGAACAATATTTTTAGCATCTTTAGAACATTTTTTCATTTCTTTTTCAATTTTTACTAAATCTTCATCAGTAATAACGGCATCTCCTAAGTCCATATCATAGTAAAAACCTTCTTCAACTACTGGACCTACCCAAAATTTAGCATTTGGATATAAATGCTTTACTGCTTGAGCCAATAAATGTGCACAACTATGATTTAAAACATTTAATTTTTCATCTTCTTTAAAATTTACCATCTTAAACATCCTTTCTCTTAAATAAAAAAACCGTATTATTTGCAAGGAGCAAATAATGCGGTACCATCCTTTATTTAACTTAATTTTGATAACGGTCTTATCCGGGTTTTATTAAACCTCTCAGAAGATAGTAATTATTAAGTATTCTATTCATTTACACCAGCCATGAACTCTCTATAAGTAATCTTCTTAATAATCTTGTTCTTCCTCATTGAATTAACTAAATACTACTACCAATAATTTAATTTGTCAAATTATTTTTTCGGTTTTTTTCTCTTTAACTATTATATATTTTCCTTAGATATTTATATGCTAATTTTTAATTAGTTTCCAAGTCAAATTTATTTTGAGTATTTAATACGGCTATCTTTTACTTATCTTCTCACCTACTATACAATCATTATAACAAAAAAAAGATAATTATTCATTATCTTCATCTTTGCTCCCTCTATTTTTAAATTGCAAGATTATCGGTGTTCCTGTTAAATCAAAATTCTTTCTAATCGTATTTTCTAAGTATCTTTCATAACTAAAATGAACCAATCCTTTATCATTACATCTAAAAGTAAATTTTGGAGGACAAATACCAGTTTGACTACTAAAATATATTTTTAATTTTTTTCCTTTGTAGCCTGGAGCTTCATGTAATTTTGTGGCATCATTAATAACATTATTTAATAAAGATGTTTTAACTTCTCGATGATTATTTTCATAAGCATTTATGATTTCAGGCATTAATGTATGTAATCTTTTTTTCGTTAAAGCAGATAAAAACACTACTTTAGCATAAGTCATAAATTGAAATTCATTTTCTAATAAGACTTTCCATTCTTTAATTGCTTTATCTTTATCAGTAATCGTATCCCATTTATTAACTGCCAAAACTAAGCCTTTCCCAGCTTCAATCGCATAACTGGCAATATGTTTATCATGTTCAATAATCCCCTCTTGCGCATCAATAACTAAAACACATACATCTGATCTATCTATGGCTTTTAAGCTTCTAAATAGACTATATTTTTCAATAGATTCATATATTCTCCCTTGTTTACGTATTCCTGCTGTATCAATTACAATATAATCTTTATTATTATATTTAAACTTCGTATCAACAGAATCTCTTGTTGTCCCAGCAATATCGGATACAATGGCTCTTTCTTCATTTAAAAGGGCATTAACTAAACTACTTTTACCGACATTGGGTCGACCAATAAAGCAAAATTTTAATATATCTTGTGGTAAATCTTGATTATCCGAAAAATCTTTAGTAATCTCATCTAATAAATCGCCAATTCCTATATTGTGGACTGCTGAAATTGGTATAACATATTCAAAACCTAACTCGTAATAATAATATATCCTCTCTTCTTGCATTTTATAATTATCTAGTTTATTTAAAGCTACAATAACTTTTTTATTAGTTTTCATTAACATATCTCGGATATATAAATCATTACTTGTTAAATCTTCTCTTCCATCACAGACAAAAACAATAACATCTGATTCATCAATAGCTATTTGGGCTTGAGCCTTTATATCATTATTAAAGTCTCCTTCTCCCAAATCTATTCCCCCTGTATCAACTAATAAAAATGTTTTATCATTGTACGTTACATCCCCATATATACGATCTCTTGTAACTCCTGGTGTATCAAGAATAATAGCTTTATTTTCTCTAATCATCTTATTAAAAATGGTACTTTTGCCAACATTAGGTCTTCCAATTAAACAAACCGTTTTTTTCATGCAAACCCCTCCATTTCTCGTGGTATTTTATCATAAACAAACTAATAAGTAAAATGAAACCTTCCCTATAATATAATTATAAACTTCTCTAACCCAAATGAAAAGGTACTACTTAGTACCTACAGACTGTTGACAAATAGGTAAAATAAATTACTTATTTGTCTTTTATTTTGAAAAATTTTAGATATTATTGAAAAAA
>CANRLI010000013.1 GCA_947631475.1 uncultured Bacilli bacterium
AAAAATTTTTAGTATAATAGATACATGAAAGATAAACGAAATAAACATATAAAAATATTAGCTCAAAAAATTGTAGATTTAGAATCAGAAATGCGCTTGGGCAAAAATGTTCAAGAGAATCAAAAGAAAATTGAAAATATAATATCATCACTCTCATTTGAAGACATAATAGAAGTTGATAATTATATCATTGATAAAAAATTTTTGAGTTGACTTGACTTGATAAGATAAAGATTTTTTGATATAATATTTTTTATATATATAGATGGAAATAATATATCAAAGTATTTTGATAAAAATAATCATCTATCTAAATAGAATAATATAAATAATTAGGAAAACAAAAGGAGAAAAATTATTATGGCATTGAAAGAGAATTCAAGAAAAGTTTTAGATTATGTAAGAAGTATGCGTGGAGAGAATATTACAGCCGCTGATATTGCAGAAGCAACAAGTCTGTCTACTAAGCAGGTAAATGGCATTGTAACATCTGCTTTCCAGAGAAAAGGACTTATGGAGAGAAAGCCCGCAGAGATTGAGCTACCAGATGGAACCCATAAAGCTGTAAAATTCATTGTTGAGACTGAGGCTGGAAAAGCTTTTGATCCAGATGCTCCAGAAGAGCCAAAGGCAGAGTAACATAAGAAATTTCATTGGGTTAAGTTAAATTAAAACTTAACCCAATTTTTCTATACTAGGTGGTTATATGGAAATAGCAGCTATTATAATTCTAATTATTATAAGTTTTATTTTAATAGTTGAATTAATTGGTCTAATTAATATAAAACAAACAGAACAAGATATAGAAGAAAAAAATGAAAAAATTAGACAAGAAAATATAGAAATAAAAAAAGAAACTGAAAAGTTATATGAAATTAAAAATAAATTAGATTTAGATATAACTAATCATCAAAAAGAAACTGAAAAGTTATATAAAAGTCAAAAGAGAAAGATTTCTGAGCAAATAAATTTCTATAAAGAAAATATAAAATATGCTAGTGCTAATTATATAGATGAATTAGAGAAAAAATATAATGAAGCTGAATCTAATTACACTCAAAAAATAAATAAACTATATTTACAAAAGTCAGAAATCCAAAATCAAATAAAAGACGCGGAAGGCCGCTTTGAAGATCTTAAGGACCAGATTAATGCAGCTACAGAGGCGCAACTCCGCGAGCGAGAAAAGGAAGAAAAATTAGATTTTTATAAATTATATGTCTCTCCTATTGATTTAGAGGATATAGAAAAACTTAATTCCATTAAATTAATGTTACATAATCCAGTAATTTTAAATAAATTAATTTGGAGTACATATTTTCAAAAACAAACTACTGAAATGTGTAATCGCATATTTGGAACAAAACAAGTTTGTGGTATTTATAAAATAACTAATTTAAAAACAAAACAATGCTATATAGGTCAAAGCGTAAATGTCCAAGACAGAATGAAACAACATATTAAATATGGATTAGGGATAGAAGCTTCTGCGACAAATAAACTATATAATTCAATGCAAAAAGATGGAGTATGGAACTTTAGTTTTGAGCTATTGGAAGAATGTCCAAGAGAAAAATTAAACGAAGCTGAAAAAAGATGGATCGAGATTTATAGATCTAATGAGATAGGTTTTAATTTAACGAAAGGAATAAGCAAAGAATGAAATTTGAAAATACTAGAGTAATGAATTTTGACGGTGCATTTAGAGGTATGCGCAATCCAATGAATAGTTGGGATAAAAGCGATAGTTTTATTGGAATTGTTGAGCCAGAATATGACACTGATGATTATGATATTGCTGATTTATGGATAAAAAAGAATCATAATGATATTTATGCAGGTAGTTATGAATATGATGAAAAATTAACTGAATATTCAAATTGGCTTATTTCTAATGGGATATTATACGCAAGTGATGATAATGAATGCCTTGAAGTTGCTTTTCTTGGTCCTAATGATTTAGATTTAGCCCAACGTTTAATTAAAGCTGGTCCAGAACATCGTAAATTTTTGCGTCAAATCTTTGTAAGTGTAGATATTACTGCACCGTTGTATTGGTAGGCTCTTTCTGCCAATGAAATACTTTTCCTGCTTATCAGCAGGGGTCGCATAATGCGGCTAACGGGGAACTTACCCAAGAATCCCGTGGGAAACTAATTATAAAATTTGGTCAGCCCCTTATAATATGTTTCTTATATTTTTTAAGTATATTAGAAACAAATAAGGAGGTACTTATGGTATATAAAGGAATTAATAACCTTATTGGTAAACAATTTGGTCAATTAACAGTTATAGAATATGTTGGAAATAGCAAATGGAAATGTTTATGTTCTTGTGGAAAAGAAACTATTGTTAGAACAGGGCATTTAAATAATGGGCATACAAAAAGTTGTGGTTGTTTACGTGGTCAGTCCTCAAAAGGAAATACACGTAATATGGGACCAAGAATAGATTTAACTGGTAAGCATTTTGGAAAATTAACTGCTCAATATTATATTAAAGGTGGAAAATGGCATTGTTTATGCGAATGTGGGAATGAATGTGATATTGATACTAGAAATCTTAATTCTGGACATACTATTTCTTGTGGCTGTTATCAAAAAGAACAAGCTGCAAAAAATGTAATAGATATGACTGGATATGAGGATGATAATATTAAAGTATTAGAAAGAAATGGGTCATCTTCAGATGGAAATGCTTATTGGAAGTGCTTATGTAAACATTGTGGAAATATTTTTTCTACAAAAGGAAGTAATATTAGAATTGCAGAAATCCAATCTTGTGGATGTATTCATTCTAAAGGAGAACAAAAAATTACTAAAATGCTTATTGATGAAGGATGCGAATTTTCTACTCAATATACCTTTCCTGATTTAGTTGGAGTTAGAGGTGGCAAACTTAGATTTGATTTTGCTATTTTTTTAAATAATAAATTAAGCTGTCTTATTGAATTTAATGGTTTACAACATTATAATAAGCCAAAGGGTAAATGGGGAGAGGAATGGGATATTCTTATTGAGAACGACCAAAGAAAAAAAGAATATTGCAAGCAGCGTAATATACCATTAAAGATTATTAAATATGATCAAGATTTTACCATATCAGATTTAATTAATTAGAACCTGTAGAGACTATTCCCTAAGCCTTCTGGGCAGGGAAGTAGGGCTACTATTGATACGTAGCTGTGTTTTAGGTAACGAAGCACATGAAAACCGAAATGGTATCCTCTCATAAGAGAGTAAAAGATAGTCCATGAATGGGAAAGAATTTGACACGTATAAAGTAGGTACAACCGCGAATAGCACATCTACAATGCATAAACTTGCGTCAACTCCTATTACTCTTGATTGCTTTGAAACTGATGATTTACAAGACGTTATTATTGAAGATAGTGATAATCCTATGTTTATAGTAACCTCTAATTATGCTGCTAATACTTTTATTATTTGGCTTGAAGAATTACGTCAAAAATACAATGAAACAAAAAACAAAAAATACTGGAAAGAATTAATCCGTTGGCTCCCCGAATCATGGTTACAAACTAGAACAGTAACTCTTAATTATGAGAACCTCCGCAGTATATATTCTCAACGTAAAAATCATAAATTATCAGAATGGCATAGCTTTTGTAAATGGGTAGAATCTTTACCTTATGCAAAAGAATTAATTTTAATTAATTAATTGTATTTGATTTATTTGATTAAATATGTTATAATTATAATAAATAAAAAGATTTGTTATAAAATAGAAAGGATTTAATTAAATAATGAATGGTAAAGATGCTTTTATTAAGATTGTACAAAAAGAAATTTTTGAAAAAGAACATATTAAAGAAGGATGGGAAGAAGAGTATAACTTAGCTTTAACTTATTTTAATGAATTAAAAAATAATAAAATTAAAGAATCTATACCAATTACAGAAAACGGCGCTAAAATTGTTAATTTTATGAAATTAAATAAAAATAAATATAATAACGCTTTTAAAGCAAAAGACATAGGAGAAGGTTTATTTTGTTCCTCTCGTTCTGTATCTGGGTCTATGAGGAAATTAATCTCAGATGGTTTTGTTGAAAAAATCGGCAAAGATCCAGTGACGTATGCTATTACAGATAAGGGTTTTCAGCTTAAAAATACTATCGAAAAATAAATAGAATTGACAAGACTCAAAATTTTTGTTATACTTAAATAAGATAAAATAAAAGGAGAAAATAAAAAGATGCGCAAGAATATTAATACTCAACATATCGAAGGTAGAGTTTATCAACATAATTTATCTATTAAAACAGTAAAAAATCAAAACTCAGCAAATTTTGGAAAAGAATTTATCTCTGGAACCCTTGATGTCGCGGCAGATGAAGATGGTCTAAATATTATTCAAGTACATTTTACATATGTAACTCCAACAACAAAAAATGGTGGAAAAAATGCTACATTTGAAGCTTTAAAGAAAATTATTGATGAAGGGAGACCTTGGATTACAGATGGTAAAGACGCGGCAACTAAAGTAAAGATTGACAATAATAACCTTTCATTAAATGATTTTTATGGTCAGAATGATGTATTGGTTTCACAGAAAATAAATGAAGGCGGTTTTGTATCTATTGTAAATAATTTGTGTGATGAACGTGAAAGAAATACATTTACAATGGATATGGTGATTACAAACACGAAGTTAGTTGAGCCTGACAGTGAAAACGAAGATAGCTTTTTAGCTATTAGAGGTGTAGTTTTTAATTTTAGAAACGATATTCTCCCTGTTGAATTTATCGTAAGAAATCCAGATGGAATTAAGTATTTTGATCAAATGGGAGCGTCTCCATCTGAACCAGTATATACAAAAGTATGGGGTAAAATTATTTGTACAACAGTGACAACAGTAAAGGAAGAAGAGACGGCGTTTGGAGAGGCAGCAGTTGCTTCAACATCAAGAAGTAGAAAAGAATGGGTTATTACAGGAAGTGCAAAAGTACCATATGAATTTGGTGAGACTGGCGTCCTTACTGTTAATGAATTAACAACAGCAACTCAAAATAGAGAAGTATACTTGGCTGATGTTAAAAAGAGAGCGGACGAGTATAGAGCTTCTAGAGCTGCTTCCGCGACTCAAGCATTTTCCTCAGGTGCAGCTATGAATCTTCCTGGAGTAGACACAACAGTAGCAAAGGGAAATTTTAATTTTTAATGACTATATAAGGGAGAAAACTCCCTTATATTTTATATCAAAAAAGGAGCAGTATAAAGATGAATAATATAGATTTATTAAATATTCAACCTCATCAAGTTAGTAGAGATTTGCGTGGATATTCAGTCTTCCTATATGGAGACCCTAAAAGCGGGAAAACAACAATAGCTACTAAGTTTCCTAGACATTTGTTACTAGCTTTTGAAAAAGGGTATAATGCAATTCCAGGAGCCATGGCTATGCCTATTAATTCATGGGCAGAATTTAAAAAAGTATTAAAGCAATTAAAAGAACCAGAGGTGAAACAAAAGTTCGAGACTGTTATCATCGATACGGCGAATGTTTGCCGAGTGTAATGGCAACATTATACATTCATTAGAGTAAAAACGGGAACCCTGAGATGGGAATCCGAGCGGAAGTTAGTGGCAACACAAAACACGCGCAACGCATAGAATTTAATTTTAATAAGGAGTTCGACCTAGATGGGTAGAATAAAAAATTTATCAGAAGAACAAGAAAAAGAGATTTTAGAAAGATATCTAAATAAACAAGAAAGTCTTTATAAAATTGAAAAGGAAATTCATATCAGTCAGTATATGATAGAAAAAACATTAAAAAAATATGGTGTTAAAAAACGTACATATATAGAAGCAAAACAATTAGGAAGAAAATATAAATGTGACGATGATTTTTTTAAAATTCCTAATAGTAATATGGCATATATCTTAGGACTATTAGCTGCTGATGGAAGTATATCTAAAAAAGAAAATCTTATAGCTATACAGCTAGAAGAAAAGGACAAAGAAATATTAGAAAAAATTCAGCAAGTTACAAAAAATAATCGACCAATAGAAGAATATGTACGACCAGAGACACAACATAAAATATATTCTTTTCGGGTATGGTCAAAAAATTGGAAAGATAGTTTGGCCCATTATGGAATAATACCTGAAAAAACTTTTAAATTAAAGCCTCCAGAGTTACTTCCATCGAAGTATATAATAGACTATATTAGAGGATATTTTGATGGAGATGGAAGCATATATGAAGTAAAATCTCAAAATAGAATATTTTTTGAAATTGCTGGAGCGTCAAAAGCAGAAATTGATTGGATATATGATAAATTAGTTAATCAATACCATATCTTATTAAATAAAAAACTTATAGAAACTAAACCTAATGGCACTGTTATATATAAGATCAAAATTGGTAATAAAGAAGAATTATTAAAATTATATCATTTATTATATGATAATAAAAAACTTTTTATGAAAAGAAAAAAAGATAAATTTGAAAACTTATTAAAAATTCCACGAGACTCTAATTCCTTAGATAAGGAATAAAAGGTATGCTGATCTTATACAAAATGAAGTATAAGAACTAAAGGATAAAAAGCCTTTAGGATAACAAATAATGAGACATCGCATATGATTATGTTGAAAAATATATTTGTGCAAATGCAAAAAGAGCTGATGGCGGTTTTGGGGTAGATGCAATTGGAGATATTCCATTTGGTAAAGGTTATACTTTAGTAGCAAAAGAATTTGATGAAAGTTTAAGAAGTATCGTTCAAATGGATTATGGTTTAGTTTTAATTAGCCATGCAGTAGATAAAACTTTTAAAGATGAACAAGGGATAGAATTTAATCAGATTGTTCCTACTTTAAGTAGCAAGCCTCGCAATATTGTGTCCAGAATGTGCGACATCATCGGTTACTCAAGAGCAGTTCAAGAGGAGAGCGGAATTACATCTACTAAACTATTTATGCGCGGGACTCCACGTTACGTTGCGGGCAGCCGCTTTAAATACACCCCAGACTATATTGATTTTACTTATAATGATTTGGTAAAAGCAATAGGTGAAGCCATTGATAAGCAAATGGAAGAAGATGGAAAAGAGTACTTTACAGATGAACGTAGTAATTTATATGCTACTAAAACACAAGAATTAAATTTTGATGATTTAGTATCAGAATTTAATGAAATGATTGACAGTATTATAAAATCTAGCGAAGAAGACTCTTTTAAAACTTATTGGCAGCCTAGAATTATTCAAATTACTGATAAGTACTTAGGTAAAGGACAAAAGGTAAATCAGTGTTCAAGGGATCAAGTGGAAGCGTTAGATTTGATAGTTACTGATCTAAAAGAATTAATTGAAGAGGAAGAAGAAAAATAATATTTTAAGGCGTGATTTGATTATCACGCCTTAATTTGATTTATTTTAAAAAATATATTATAATTATATTAGAATGAATATTAAAGCAAAAGGAGTTAAATATAATAATGGCTCATTATGTAACTTGTGTATATTGTAAAAATAAGTTTGATAGAGATAAAGAGCCAACTATCCAAGTTTCAGCTAGAAGATATGCTCATGAAGAATGTGCAAAAAAGCATGAGGAAAATAAAAGTCAAGAAGAAAAAGATTTAGAAGCATTAGAAAAGTATATTATGAATCTTTTTGACGAACCTTATATAAATGCTCGCATAAGAAAACAGATCAAAGATTTTAAAAAAGAATATAATTATACTTATAGCGGAATGCTAAAAACTCTTATTTTTTGGTTTGAAATAAAAGGAAATTCAATAGATAAAGCTAATGGCGGCATAGGAATAATTCCATTTATTTACAATGATGCTTTAAAGTATTATTATAGTTTATATGTAGCTAAATTAGCTAATGAAAATAAAAATATTGAAGAATATAAACCAAAAATAAAAGAAATTGAAATTGCCCCTCCAAAAGTAGAGGCTAAAAAAATAAAATTATTTCATTTTAATGATGAGGAGGAGTAATATGGCAAAATATGTAGACATTCCCGCGATAGTTCAGGTTATTGGAAGTATTTACAATAATCCATATTTATTAGATATGGAAGATAAGTATAGTTTTAATGAAGAGGATTTTACAGAAGATTTTCATAAGGTTTTATTTGGATCTATCTTTAATCTTCACGCCTTAGGGGCAGATAAAATAACCATTAGTGCTATTGAAGACTATTTGTCTCAACGTCCTAAAAAAATGGCTATATATAAAACACACAATGGAACTGAATATCTTCAAAAAATTAGCTCTACAACACAATTAGCTGCTTTTGATTATTATTATAGTCGAATGAAAAAAATGACCTTATTAAGAATGTATCAGAATGTCGGTGGAATGGATTTATCTTGGCTTTATGATATTGATAATATTCTTGATGTTAAAAAGAAACAAACCCAAGAAGATTGGTTAGATAGTCATTCATTGGAAGAAATAGCTGATTTAATTGATAAAAAAATTACAGATATAAGATTAAATTATGTAGATAACGCGGAAGATGCAATGGTTTCCGCAGGAGATGGAGCTTTAGATCTTATTGAACGACTTCGAAAGACACCTGAGATTGGTTATCCGCTATATGGCCCTTTAATTAATACTGTAACTAGAGGAGCCAGATTAAAAAAGTTTTATTTGCGGTCTGCCGCAACAGGAGTTGGTAAGACTAGATCCATGATTGCAGATGTTTGCTCTATTGCATGTGATGAATTATATGATTCTATTGAAAAAAAATGGGTTCCTAATGGAAATAAAGAACCTGCAATGTTTATTACTACAGAGCAAGAGATAGATGAAATTCAGACAATGATGCTTGCATTTTTATCTGACGTGGATGAAGAGCATATCATAACTGGAGAATATTACGCGGAAGAATGGGAAAGAGTAACATATGCAGCTAATTTATTAAAAAAGTGTCCTTTATACGTTAGACAGTTACCAGATTTTTCATTAAAAGATATAGAGAATTGCATTAAGAGAGGAATCCGCGATTATGGAACTAAATATATCTTTTTTGATTATTTGCATAGTAGCATGAAAATTCTTGGTGAAGTGTCATCTAAAACTGGAGTAAAAGGTTTAAGAGAAGATAATATTCTTTTTATGATTTCAATTCGTTTGAAAGATTTATGTAACCAATATGGAATTTTTATAATGACAGCAACCCAGCTTAATGCAGATTATAGAACAGCGCAACAATATGACCAAAATCTTCTTCGTGGAGCTAAATCTATTGCAGATTGGACAAAGTTTTAAAAATTTATTAGAAAAATTTTCTATATAGATGTAGGGATAATTCTTATATCGAAAGGAAAATTTTATGAAAAAAATAATTTTTAATGAAAATGAAACAAAAGATATTTTAGATAAATATCTTAATCAACGCTTATCTATGGCTAAAATAGGGAAAGATTATAATTGTAGTAAAACAGTAATAGCAAGAATATTAAAAGAAAATAATATTGATACATCTAAACGAGACAACCATAAATATTATGCTGACTATGATAAATTTCATATCATAGACTCACCGGAAAAAGCATATTGGTTAGGTTTTATAGCCGCAGATGGGTGTAATTATGAAAGAGAAGGAAATGCTTCAATTCTTATTAACATTCATCAAAAAGATGCTAATCATTTAGAGAAATATAAAATATTTATGAATACAAATGCTGAAATTAAATATATTATTCAACAAGAAGGTTTTTCTAATAGCACTCCAATGTGTAGATTAGTTTTAAATAGTAAACAAATGTCTCAAGATTTAAGTCGTTTAGGTGTCGTACCTAGAAAAAGTTTAATATTAAAACCTCCAATTATTGATGAGAAATATTATTTACCTTTTATACTAGGATACTTTGATGGAGATGGAAGTATATCTCATTTAGCAAATGGTGAATTTAGTTTATCAATACAAGGTACTAAAGAAATATTAGAATGGATTAATGATATATGTCATATTTCTAAAAAATTAGAAAAAAGAAGTCCAAATAATACTAATAATTATTATATTAGATGTGGTGGAACTAATAAGCCTTACAATATTCTTAAAAAATTATATAATAGCGTTGATGTACATTTAGATAGAAAATATAATATTTTTAAAACTTTAGAAACAGTCGTCCTTAGTAGAAATACTAAGTGATTATCACCCAGAGAATTGCTGGAAAACCCTTAGAGCTATATAAACTACAACATAAGGATGAAATAAACCTAAGTGTGAATGTTTTAAAATTATATAGATTGGGCAACCAGCAGCCGAGTCTCGAATAGAGGAAGGTTCAACGACTATCCCGTTGCGGGGAGTACACATTATGTGGAAGCCCTGGGTACCTAAGGAATATAATATATTCTATGGTAAAGATATAGTCTACTCTCTTATGAAAATAAGAGTATTAAGGAAAATAGATACAGGAATGATTATGCTTGAAGCTAGCCAAGATGATATTACAGCGTTATCTGATGTGTTAAACCAAGGCGGATTTGAACGACCTAGCATTAAAATATCTGTGTACAAAAATCGTAGAGGAAGATATAAAGATATTTTAATGTGGTGTAAAAGTAATAGAGGAACTTGTAAAATTGAGCCAATGTTTATAACAAATTATCAATATGAATTAATTGAGGTTAATGACCTTAGAATTAAAATTAAACCAAATATAGAAAGTTCAGCATTTTAATATGAAAGCATATAAAGAATTAATAGGTTTATGGAAATATTTAAGTTTCTGTCTATGGAATAATAACTGGAAAAAGGCAAGTCTTACTTCTAATAGAATAGATAAAATAAAAGAAAAACATAAAATTGCAAATTTCTTTGCTCGTATTTTTTATCCACTTTATAAGCTATGAGGTTATTAGTTATTATGCAACAGTATAATAAAGATGAAATAAAAAATTCTTTAACAATAGATCAAGTATTTGAGGTTGTTCAGTCTTTTGGCGGCGATCCCATTATGAAAGAAGACTTTTTTATTTCTAAAACTATATGCCATAATTACTTTGGAGAGGGTTCTTATAAATTGTATTATTATGATAATACAAAATTATTTAGATGTTATACAGATTGTGGAGATACATTTGATATATTTGAATTAATCTGTAAAGTCCAGAATCTAAATGGCAAGTTTAAACAATATTATAATAATGAAGGAGAATTGCTTTATAGAGAATGGCAATTATTTGATGCAATTAATTTTGTTATTAAATTCTTTAATCTTTCATTTGATAATAGCTTTAGTGAAAATAATTATAATGTTCTTTTAGATTGGAAAATTCTTTCAAGATATGAAGATTTATCTGAGAAATATGAAAGTCAAATAGTTGAATTAAAAATATATGATGATAATATTTTAAAGAATTTACCTACTCCTAGGATAATACCCTGGGAAAATGAAGGTATATCAAAAGAGGTTATGTCTCATCATAATATTTGTTATAATCCACAATCACAAGCTATTATAATTCCTCATTATAATATTAATAACCAATTAATTGGAATTAGAGAAAGAACTTTAATTAAAGATGAAGAAAAATATGGAAAATATAAGCCTGCAATTTTAAATTATAAAATGTATAATCATCCATTAGGATTTAATTTATATAATTTAAACAATAGTAAAGAACAGATTAAAGTTATAAAAAAAGCTATTATTGGCGAAGGTGAAAAATTTTGCTTAATGTATGCTAGCTATTTTGGGGAAGATAATGATATTAGCGTAGCTTGCTGCGGAAGTTCACTTACAAGTTATCAAATTCAGTTATTGTTATCATTGGGAGTAGAAGAAATAATTATAGCATTTGATAAACAATTTAAAGAAATTGATGATGATGAATTTAAAAGATGGACAAAAAAATTAATTAATATCCATAAAAAATATTCATCTTATGCAACAATTTCATTTATGTTTGATAAATATAATTTATTAGGATATAAAGATAGTCCAATAGATAAAGATAAAAACACATTTTTAGAATTATTTAATAGGAGATTTAGTTTATGAAAATATTAAGAAGAGGACGGAAAATGCAATGTCAGTGTAAATATTGTGGCTCTTTATTTGAATACAAAGATAAAGATAGCTATAGAATAAATATTAATAAAAGAATGTGTACGTCATATAGAGTGATAGAAGAAAATGAAGTGATTTATGAATGTGTTACATGTCCTGTATGTGGTTTTACAATAAAATTAGCAACAATAAATGAAATAAAGGATAATAAAGAATAAAATAACCGTTAAATAATGGAGTTAGAAAAATATGAAGATAATAAGAAAAGGATGGGGAACACAAAAAGCACAATGCCGTGATTGTGGAACAATATTTGAATTTGAAGATTATGAAACAAGAATAGAAAAACAAGGACCTTTTACCTTTTTATGTGTAAAATGTCCTATTTGTGGTGAAAAAATAAATTTTAAATTAATAAAATAATAGGAGTAATAATGAAAATTTTAAGAGAAGGATTTAGTACACAAACAATACAATGTCATATTTGTGGATCTATAATAGAATATGAAGATAAAGATGTTTTTAAAATAACTAAAATAGAGAATGAACTTGTTTTATATGAATTAATGAAAGTAGAAAGAACTTATAAATGCGTAAAATGCCCAGTCTGCAATGAAAAATTAAGATTGGATATAGTAAAAAGTAGGGTATTATAAAGGATAGTAACAATGAAATATAAATTAACTGGAGAAAGGTTAAAAATTGAATTATGAAAGTTTTAAAGGTAGGACAAATAAGGACCAAAACATGCCCTGTTTGTGATTCTTTATTACAGTATGATTTAAGAAAAGATACATAAACCACAGAAACAGAAGTATTTAATATAAATGGGGAAAAAAGATTTTATTGTTATATAAATGCCCAATATGCGATACCAAAATAAACATAGTAAATGAAGTTTATAAATATAGAGAGGACTACAAAATGTATGAAATATAAATTAATTAAACCTATTAACCCAAACTATTCAGCTTTAGAACAAGTATTAACTAATCGTGGAGTTGAATATAAAGATTTGCAGCATTATTGTAATACAACAGATGATGATATTAATTCACCATTATTATTTGGAGAGGAATCAATGAAAGACGCGGCAGCCGCGCTTATTAGCACTATATCATCGAACTATCGCGCAGCAGTAATTGTCGATTCAGACTGCGATGGATTCACCTCTTCCGCGCTCCTAATTAATTATCTATATGATTTATTTCCAACTTGGGTTCATGATAATTTAGATTGGTATTTACATGAAGGTAAACAACATGGTTTAAATGATTATTGTAACATTTTAGTTAATCATCATGATATTTTAACTAATAATAAATACTCGCTAGTTATAGTCCCAGATGCTGGGTCTAATGATTATGAATATCATAAACAATTATTTGATAATGATATTAAAGTTGTTATTCTCGATCACCATGAGGCTGAAGAGATTTCTCCTTATGCTATTGTTATCAATAATCAATTGAGTGATTATCCAAATAAGCAATTATCAGGTGTTGGTGTGACATGGCAATTTTGCAGATATTTAGATAGTTTATTGAATACTAATTATGCTGATAAATATATGGACTTAGTTGCTCTTGGTCTCACGGCCGATATGCAGTCTTTAACATCTTTTGAAACAAAACACTTGATTAATAAAGGTTTTGAACCAGAGAATATACATAATCCATTCATTTATTATATGTGGCAAAAGAATCAATTTAAATTAGGGGATCATATTACTTCATGGGGAGCTGCTTTTTATATTGCTCCTTTTGTTAATGCTATGGTAAGAAGTGGAACTCTACCAGAAAAACAATTATTATTTGATTCAATGCTTCATTTTAAAGCTTTTAAAGAAGTATTATCAACAAAAAGAGGACATAAGCTTGGTGAAAAAGAACAAATAGTCGAACAGGCTATCAGAACATGCACTAATGTCAAGAATCGTCAGACAAGAGCTCAAGATGCAGGAATGGAATTTCTTGAGAAAAAAATTGAGAAAGAGCATTTATTAGATAATAAAGTGCTATTATTCCTACTTGAACCTAAACAGGTTGACAAAAATATTGCCGGATTAATTGCGAATAAATTCATGGCTAAATATCAGCGACCTTGCTGCATTTTAACAAAAGTAGAAGAACCTGCTGAAGTTAATGCTTATACATTAGATGATCCAAATATTAATACATTATCTTTTTCAACCGACCTAATATTATATCAAGGTTCGGCTCGCGGTTGTGATAAAGTTGGAGTTACTGAATTTAAAGATATATGCGCGGACACTGATCTAACGCTCTTTACAGCGGGTCAATGGTGGCCCTTAAACATTTTACCGTTTATCAGCGGGGTCATTTAAATTAAAAAAATATCCAACTTTGGACATTTTTAATTAAATGGCTAACGAGAAAACCTAAATATATATAGAGAAGATAGAATTATCTATATATACATGGCAACCTCGTGGGAAGATTTAATACTATTTTCTCTAAATAAATATAAAGGAGAAAATATTATGGAAAAATATATTTATAAAATTACTAATAAAATTAACGGCAAATCTTATATAGGTCAAACAACTGATTATAAAAGAAGATTTTCCGAGCATAGAGCAAAAGGATACAACACTGAAGAAAATAAATTATTGTATTATGCTTTTGATAAATATGGTATAGATAATTTTACATTTGAAGTAATTGAAGATAAAACTCCAAATTATAACGAAAGAGAAAAATATTGGATTCAATATTATGATTCATATGAAAATGGTTATAATATGACTTTAGGTGGAGAGGAGCCTCCTTTAAATATTAAAGAAAATAGTCCTTTTGCAACGCATACTCAAGAAGATGTAGATAAGGTTATTGACTTATTAATAAATACAACTATACAAATGAAAGACATAGCAGTATTAACTAATTACGATTATTCAACTATTAAGAGAATTAATAGTGGTAAATTATGGCATAATGAAAAATTAGCTTATCCACTTCGTAAAGAAACAAGTAGAGAATATCAAAAAGAAAGAGCATTAAATATAATTCATGACCTTATGTATACTGATTTATCTCAATATAAAATTGCTGAAAAATATGGATGCGCAAGAACCACAGTAACAGCAATTAATTCTGGTAAAAATAATAGACAAGAAAATATAAGTTATCCAATCAGAAAATAGTATTAAATAACCTGTATCGACTATCCCGGGTGAGACTGGGAGTACTGGTGCTATTGATACGCACTGGGAAATGGTGTTCTTATAATATAATTATAAGTAAAAAATAGTCAGAGCCATTGGAAACAATGGATTTTCGCACCAAGGGGCATTTGGGCTAGGTCTCCGCGAACAAGATATTCCCGCGTTTATAGAAAAAACAAATGAAGCATTAAAAGATATGTCAGATGAAGCTGTATATTATGTAGATTATATTTATAATGGAACAGATGTTAATCCACAAAATATTTTAGATATAGCCGAAATGGCTTCATATTGGGGTAAAGATGTTGATGAGTCTTTAATTGCTATAAAAAATTTAAAAGTAACCAAAGATATGGTTACATTAATGTCTCCAGATAAATCCCCTACACTTAAAATTACTTTACCAAATAGGGTATCTATTATTAAATTTGGTTCTAGCCAAGAAGAATATGATAAAATCGCTCAAGATGGTTTCGTAGAATTAAATATTATTGGAAAATGTAATAGAAATGAGTGGAATGGCTATGTTTCAGCTCAAATATTAATGGAAGATTATGAAATAATAGATTCATGTAAATATTTCTTTTAGGAGGTAGAATGGAACCTGGATTTTTAACTTATGAGGATTTTATGACAGACTGTGATGAAACATATTCACTAAAAGATAAAGCTAAAATGTTAGCAAATAGAAAGTCAAAAGGAAACGCAGAGAAACAAATACAAAAAATATCTAAAAAAATATATAAGGCGGCTAAAAGAGGAAAAACATCTTGTTTTGTATATCTAAAACGTAATACTAAAGTAATTGATTATTTTATAGCAGAAGATTTTTGGATTTGGTATGATTCAATATGCGGGAGTTATATAATTGAATGGAGTTAGCTGGTCGATTAATTAAACTAGCTAGGGACGTAGTTGATCGCTATTGAAATTCAAAACAGGTTTTGGATTTTTTCAAGTAAAATTATAAAATAGATTTTTTAATAAAAATATGATATAATTTATATAAAATAAAGAAAGGTTCAAATACTATGATACTTACTAAAAAGCAAGAAGAAGGATTAAAAATTGCTATCGAGCGATATAAAAATCATGAGAAATATACTGTAATAAGCGGTTTTGCTGGGAGTGGGAAATCTACACTTATTCACTCTATAGTTGAAGCTTTACCAGGTATATCTGAAGATGATGTAATATATTGTGCATATACTGGAAAAGCAACTCAGGTTTTAGCTAGAAAAGGTAATAGAAATGTTCTAACTTTACATAAGCTTTTATATATATCAGTTCCACGTCCAGATGGCACCTTCTTTAGAAAGCCAAAACCAGAAATAGATTATCATATTGTTATAATTGATGAAATTTCAATGGTTCCTAAAACATTGATTGATTTATTATTTAAACATGATTGTTATGTTGTTTGCTTAGGAGATCCGTTTTAAAATTGGGAAAGTTGGGACGGGTAAAATTAATCTAATTGCGGGAACCTCCTTAGAGTTCGTCCTACTAACTTATTATAGCAATACAATAAGGGCAAAGAGTAATGTCGGAGATTTAGTAACAATGGGCGAAATTGGACAATCCGCAGCTAAGTTTCTTTAAATATCTATGAAATCTTTAAAAGGAGAAAAATAGATATGCCAAGAAGAAAAACGCAAGAAGAATTTGAACAAGAGGTCTTAGAAAAAATAGGATCAGATTATAAGGTATTAGGTAAATATGTTAATAAAGACACTAAAATTGAAATGATTCATTATCCTTGTGGTAACACTTTTTTAAAAAGACCACATGACATAACCTCAAAAAACAGTGGGTGCCCATATTGTAATGGAAATAAAGCTATAATATATAATGAACAATGGGTAATAGATAATATTCAAGAACCTTATCACTATATAAAAGGTTATGTAAACATGACTACTAAATGTACTTTTTATTGTGATAAGTGTCAATCTTATTTTGAACAAACGCCAAGAAGGCTCATTAAAGAACATATTTATGGCTGTAATTGTTGTAAAACAAAAAAATTAACACATGAGGATTTTTTAAACAGACTTGGAGAAGAGTGTCTAAAAGAATATGAAGTTTTAGAGATATATAAAAACATAGATACAAAAATTAAAATGAGACATAAGAAATGTGGGACAGAATTTAATGTAACTCCGTGGGCATTTCTTAATAAATTTCATAAACAATATTGCCCAATCTGCTATTATAAAAAATCTAAAGGTGAAGTTATAATAACACAATTTTTTGAATTAAATAAAATTGATTATCAAAAAGAGTTTTCTTTTTCAGATTTACCTAATAAAAAATTTGATTTCTTTTTACCTGAATTTAATTCTATAATAGAATATGATGGAATACAACATTTTAAAGCAGTTGATTTCTTCGGCGGTGAGCAAGGATTTAAAGATACTCAACGAAGAGATATAGAAAAAAACCAATATTGTTTAGATCATCATATTAAATTATTTAGAATACCTTATACTGATTTTGAATATATTAATCAAATTCTTCATATGATATTTAAAGAAAAAAGTTCAACGACTATCGAAAAGTATTTAGTTACTGAGTAGAGTAGAGCTTAAGCGATTGAAGCTCGAAATGGTTAACAATGAAGATATAGTCTGCTCTTCTAGGAAACTAGAAGCTGGTTTTGTACCGGAGTCTGTGTAGCGAACAGGCTTGAACATGGTAGGCAACTGCCACCAATTGACAAGAATGAAAATAACCATTTACTAGACCATCCGCATATTTTTCTTGATGAAATAATGCGGCAAGCACAAGAGTCAGAAATAATTAGACTTACAATGAACATAAGAGAATATAAAGAAATTAAGGATTTTCGCGGAAATGAAGTACAAGTTGTAGATGCTAGATCTATAAATACTGGAATGTTACAGTGGGCAGATCAAGTCTTGGTAGGGACAAATAAAACTAGAATAGTATTAAATAATCAAATGCGGAAACTACTTAATTATAATACCCTATCTCCACAAGAAGGAGATAAAGTAATTTGTTGCCGCAACTATTGGGGAGAGTTATCTGACCAAGAATATGATTTAATTAATGGTACTATAGGTTTTCTACATAATAAATTTGATATTCAACATTATATTCCAGCTTACGCGGGCGGCGGTGCTATAGATGTAACTATGGCAGATTTTGTAACAGATAATGGAGATACCTTTAATTCTATTGCTATGGATACTCATATGATTATGACAGGTGAAAAATGCATAGATAAAAAACTTGCATATAGGCTAATGAAGAATCCTAAAACTTCTAAAATAGTTCCTATGGAATTTACATATGGGTATGCGATTACGGTACATCGTGCTCAGGGTAGCGAATGGGATAAAGTTTTAGTACTTGAAGAGTCTTTCCCTTTTAACAAAAAAGACCATGCTCGCTGGCTATACACAGCCTGTACTCGTGCATCAGAGAAGCTGGTGTTAGTGAGGTAAAATAAATGAATAGAGAAACTATAGAAAAAGCTAATGAAATAATTAAAAAAATTAAAAAATTAGAAAAAGAAATAGAACATTTAGAAGATTATATTATAAAAGGAACTATTGTTTATTTTGAAAGACATCCAGATTATGGATGTGGATTAAAATTTTCAGATCCTCTTGTTCTTACAGCAGAAGAAATTCAAATCTTGATAGCAAAAAGAAAAGAATCTATAAATAAACTTGAGAAAAAATTAGAAATATTATAAGAAAGATATTTAGTAATGATAGAACAATAATCATCCATACGAGATTGTGTTAATAAATATTTAAAAGAATTAAGAGAAACATTAAATAAAAACATGGAGAATAATAATGTGTGACTATTGTAATAAGCATAAAGAATTATCAAGTATTAATTTTGGTGGTCGAGCTAAAATGAAAATATCTAGAAATGAAATAGATATATATGAAAATAGAAATAATACTATTATTTTTTTTAAACGAATTTATGGACCAGCTTTTAAAATAAATTATTGTCCTATGTGCGGTGAACAATTAAGAGAAAATAAAATAAAAATAGAATAACTTTATGGAGTAATAAATATGAAAGAATATAATGAATATAAACCAAAAACATTTATAGACCAATTACTATTTGAAGATATACCATTTATTGAGAAGATATGGATTAAATTATTAGATAATAAAGAACATAATAATAAAAATTTTAATGTGCTTGAAAAATATAAAACTATAATGAAGTCACCTAATTTTAAAAATCTTCGTTTTTTAGATAGTGAACATATTACTAATTTAGATATAGTTGAATATACCTCAGATGTTCGTAAACAATTATTAGATTACTATAATAAGGAATAAGATTATTATAAATTGACATTATTTGTAAAGTATGATATAATATAAATATATTAAAGAAAAAAGAGGTATAAAGATGAATCGGTTCGAGGTCCATAGTCACTCACATTTCAGCAATCTTAGACTTCTCGATTGTATCAATAGACCAAAAGATCTGATTAATAGAGCTATTGATATAGGTCTCTCTGGTATAACTATTACAGATCATGATTGCCTTAGTTCACACGTCGAAGTAAACCAATATGCAAAAAAAATTAAAGAAAAATATCCTGATTTTAAAATTGCATTAGGCAATGAAATATATCTTTGTGAAAATAGAGAGAAAGGACAAAAATATTACCATTTTATCTTAATTGCAAAAAATAAAATAGGACATAGAGCATTAAGAGAATTATCATCAAGAGCATGGATGAATTCATATTATGATCGAGGAATGGAAAGAGTTGTAACAACTTATGATGACTTATATGAAATTGTTAATAAATATCCATATTCTTTGATAGCAACTTCCGCGTGCTTAGGAGGGGAATTAAGTTCATTAACTTTGCAATTAATTAATGCAGAAATAACTAATGATAAAAAGACCGCGGGAGAAGCACATGCGAGAATAGAAGCTTTTATGCAATTTTGTTGGAGTTTATTTGGTATAGATTTTTATATTGAATGTGCGCCAGCAAAAAGTAGAGAGCAGGTTTTAGTTAATAAAAGACTAAAATCAATAGCAGATTGTTTCAATATAAAGATGGTAATTGGAACTGATGCTCATTATTTAAAAAAAGAAGATAGATTTGTTCATAAAGCATATTTAACTTCAAAGCCAGGAGATAGAGAGGTAGATGATTTTTATGAATATTCTTATCTTCAAACAGAAGATGAAATAAAAGAGAATTTGCAAGATAGTCTCCCAGATGAAATAGAAACTATGTTTAAAAATAGCATGGAAATTTATGATAAAATTGAAGACTATTCTCTTGAGCATAAACAAACAATTCCAAAAGTAGCAGTTAAATATTATAAAAAATCATCATGGTGGGGTAATAATAACTCTAACGCAGATGAAATGTCTAATTATCCAATATTAAAATCTATGTTTACATCAGAAGATGAAGTAGAGAGATATTGGGTAAATCAATGTTGGGAGTCTCTTGAAAAAATAAAAGGACCTTGGTATGATAATTTAGATTATGTTGCAAGATTAGAAGAGGAAGCAGATATTAAAAGGACAATTAGTGAAAAACTTGAAACTAATATGTTTAGTTATCCTGTGACATTGCAACATTATGTTAATTTATTTTGGAGTTGCGGAAGTATCGTAGGCGCGGGGCGTGGCTCAAGCTGTAGCGGACTTAATCATTATTTATTAGGTATTACGCAGTTAGATCCACTCCAATGGGAGCTTCCATTCTGGCGTTATCTCAATAAATCCAGGGAAGAGCTTGGAGATATTGATCTCGATTTATGTCCATCCAAACGTCCAAAAATTCTTAGGGAAATTAAAAAAGAAAGAGGTCAGAACTTCAATGAAGATATTGATGAACTATCAAGAAAGAACTTAGGCTGTACATTAATTGCAACATTTGGAACAGAAGGAACTCGCTCAACTATTCTTACCGCTTGCCGCGGATATAGAAGCGAGGATTATCCAGATGGAATTGATGTAGATACTGCACAGTATATGTCATCGTTAATTCCTTCAGAGCGAGGGTTTTTATGGTCATTGTCAGATGTAATAAATGGTAACCCAGATAAAGGAAGGAAGCCAATAAAATCTTTTATTAATGAAGTTAATCAGTATCCAGGCTTATTGGATATTATGATGGGAATCCAAAATTTAATTAATAAAAGAAGTAGCCATGCTTCTGGAGTTATTTTATTTGATGAAGATCCATATGAATTTGGATGTTTTATGAAAACTCCAAAGGGTGAAATTATAACTCAATATGATTTACATATGTGTGAAGCTGCGGGTATGACAAAGTATGATTTCTTGGTGACCGAGGTCCAAGATAAGTTAGCAAAGGCCATTGAATTATTACAAAAGTATGGTGAAATAGATTCTCAATTAACTTTAAGAGAAGTATATAATAAATATTTTCACCCATCTGTTTTACCTATTGAAGATGAGAATATATGGAAGGTATTACATAATAATAGCGTATTAAATATTTTTCAATTTGACTCAGAGGTAGGAAGTCAAGCCGCAAAGAAAATTAAGCCATCAACAATCATGGAAATGGCAGACGCGAATGGATTAATGAGATTGATGACCTCGGAAAAAGGTCAAGAGTCTCCAATGGAAAAATATGTAAGGTTTAAGAATAATATTAATTTATGGTATAATGAAATGCGGGCGGCCGGTCTTTCTGCCGATGAGCAAGCTTCATTAGAGCCATACTTCTTGAAATCTTATGGAGTCCCGCCAAGCCAAGAGCAGTTAATGATGATATTGATGGATAAAGACATATGCGGTTTTACACTCGCAGAAGCGAACGCCGCACGTAAGATCGTAGGTAAGAAACAAATATCCAAGATCCCTGAGTTGAAACAAAAAGTGTTATCAAAGGCGAAAAGTAAGCAACTTGGACAATATGTGTGGCAACATGGTATCGGGCCTCAAATGGGGTGGGTGTAAACTATGCCCCTAGAATTCTTTCCGTGTATCAGCGGGGTATTTAGTAACTTTGGTCAAAAGTTATTAAATGCTAACGGGGAAATCTAAAATAACAATAGAGATACAAAATATAACCTTATTGTTGTCATGATAATCCCGTGGGAAGTTTTTAAAGGATATGATAACAATAGATGTAAATTAATAGGAGGTATTGTATGTATTACATTTATTGTTACACAAACAAATTAAACAATCATAAGTATGTTGGACAAACAAATAATTTTAAACGCAGAGTGCGTGAGCATAGATCATGTTCATTTAATCCTAAAGCGAGTTCTTATAATGATTTAATTCATAAGAAAATTCGTGAATATGGAGAAGAAAATTTTGATATTACTGTGCTTGAGACATTATACACAGAAGATATAAAAGAAGTAAATGATAGAGAATGTTATTGGATAAAAAAATTAAATACTTTTTGTAGTAATGGAGAAGGATACAATAAAGATATAGGCGGAGGCCGAAGAGAATATAATAGTATTTTAACCCCAGAGCAAATTAAAGAAGTTAAAGAAAAAATTAAACAAGGTATTTGTTTTTTAGACATTGAAGAAGAATATAACATATCTCCATCGTTTGTCTCATCTATTAATCATGGTGTTTATTTCTTTGATAAAGATGAACAATATCCTTTATATAAATATTATAAAGAAGATAAAGATTATGATGAATTAATAGATTTATTATTAAATTCAACATATACATTATCTGCAATAGCTAAAATGTTAAATATGGGATATTCAACAGTAAAGAAAATAAATGCTGGAACATTAAGAAAAGGATTATATCCAACATATCCAATAAGAAAAATTTCTGCAAATGAACAAAGAGCAAATAAAATTAAAGAATTGTTACAAACAACATCTTATACAAACACTCAAATTGCAAATATAGTAGATTCATCAGAAGAAACTGTAAGAAGAATTAATATAGGAGAATCTTTTTACAACGAAAAGTTATCATATCCATTAAGAGAACCTGTATCGACTATCCCGGGTTAGACTGGGAGTACTGGTGCTATTGATACGCACTGGGAAATGGATTCCTTATTTTATAGATAAGTAAAAGATAGTCAGTACCTATGGAAACATAGGGTTATTACGATAGTTTTAGTATTATCCATGCACTAGCTTATAGTTTTATCGGATTTCAAACAATGTTCATAGCAACAAGATGGAATCCTATTTATTGGAATACTGCATGTTTGATTGTTAATAGTGCTTCATTAGAGGATGAATATGATGTTGATATTGACACAGAAGAAGTGGTTAAAAAAGATAAATCTTCTGATTATGCAAAAATTGCAAAAGCATTAGGAGAGATTATATCAAGAGGAATTAAAGTTTCATTAGTTGATATTAATAAATCAAATTTTAGTTTTGAGCCTGATGTAGAAAATAATCAAATATTATTTGGAATGAAAGCATTGAATGGTATTGGAACTAATGTAATTGAAGAAATTATAGAGAATAGACCATATCATTCACTAAATGAATTTATATTTAAATGTCCATTAAATAAGACAGCAATGATTTCTTTAATAAAATCTGGTGCATTTGATCAGTTAGAAGTTGAATCAGAATGGGCAAAAGAATTAGGTATTGAGCCAAGATATTTAATAATGTCTTATTATTTAAATAAAACATCTGATTTAAAAAAGAAATTAACATTATCAAATTTAAATGGATTAATTCAAAAAGAGTTGTTACCAGAGGATTTAGATAGACAGGAAAAAATATTTAGATTTAATAAATATTTAAAAAGTGATAAAACTGTTCGTAGTTATTATATTCTTAATGATATTGGATTATCATTCTGTAATAAATATTTTGAGGGAGATTTGCCTATTGAAGTAATTAATGGAGTTGCAATAATTGATAAAAATAAATGGGATAAAATATATAAAAAAGAAATGGATAAAGTTAGAGAATGGCTAACTAAAAATCAACAAGAAATATTAAAGCAATATAATGAGATTTTATTCTTAGAGAATTGGAACAAATACGCTAAAGGATCAATTTCCGCGTGGGAAATGGAAAGTTTATGTTTTTATTATAATGAGCATGAATTAGCAAATGTAAATGTTAAAAAATATGGAATAGATGATTTCTTTTTAATGCCAGAACAGCCTGTTGTTGATTATTTCTTTAAAAGAAATGGTAAGCAGATTCCTATTTATAAAACATATAAAATTATTGGAACTGTAATAAGTAAAAATGATACTAGATCTTCTGTATCAATATTAACAACAAAAGGAGTTGTTAATGTAAAATTCACAAAAGAATACTTTGCAATGTTTAATAGACAGATTTCAGAAGTTCAGGATGATGGAGTTCGCAAAGTAAGAGAAAAGGGATGGTTCACAAGAGGAACTAAAATTATGGTAACTGGTTTTAGGAGAGAGGATACTTTTGTTGCCAAATCCTATGCTAATACTCCTACACATCAACTTTATAAGATCGTAGATGTAGATAAGGATGGGAACATATCTATAATTCATGAAAGGTATAAAACTAATGAGTGATAAATATAAAATTATAGCTTTATTTGGTAAGAGCGGGGCGGGAAAAGATACCATCCAAAAATGGATGGTATCTCACCTTCCAAATACAAAAGGAATTGTTAGTTGTACAACAAGACCTCCAAGATCATATGAAATAAATGGTATAGACTATCATTTTATTGACAGGGAAACTTTTGGGAAAAAAGTAATGGACGGAACAATGTTAGAAGCCACAGTCTTTAATGATTGGTTTTATGGGACATCATTAGATGAATTAGATAAAGATAAAATTAAT
>CANRLI010000014.1 GCA_947631475.1 uncultured Bacilli bacterium
CCTGGTATTTTTTCAAATCCAACCAGTCGTCGTAAGTTAAAACATGGTTTAATTGTCGGCGCAGCTGGTTTATTAGGTATTACGTTAGTAGCAAATGTACCTATTTTGGCCGCGGCGTTACCAACTGTTGGAGTATTTGCCTTGTTTAAATGGGGACTTAATAAAGCGACGAAGTATCGTCAAAATAAAATAAAAGCGCAACAAAGTGGTAGTTCAAATACAACAATTCCTGTTAATGAAAATGTTCCTAAAAATGAACCTATTATTGAAGAAACTAAAGCAAATGAACAACCTAGTAAAGCCAACGAGCCTAGTGAACAGCCTGCTAAAAATACTCCAGAACAAAATAATAATGGTGCAGCTGATTTAAAACCACAAAATGAGGATAAACCTTCTGATACGCCGACAACTGAGGAAAATAGTTCAACTCCTCAAGTACCTGAAGAAAATAAAAATGATGTACCTAATACGGGAATAGATTTAGATTCAGCACTATATGAACTAAATTTGGATATTAATGAAGCAATGAAAGTTGATGCCCAAATTACAGCTCTAAATGCCCAATTACAACAATTATTAAATGAAGTAGATACTTCTAAAAAAGATGAAATTTATAATAAGATTAATCAATTAAATGAATATAAAAGACAATATTATGAAAATTTACAGAAGAAGATAAATCAAATATATAGTGGTTATGGTCTTAACCAAGAAGGAGGTCCTAAACGATGATGCAAGAAAATAACATTATAACTTTAGCTAATGGGGGACGCTATTTGTTACTACATGATTTAGAAGATGTTGAAGGTCAAAGATATTTTTATGCAGTTGGAGTAACTCCTAATTATGAAATAGATGCGGAAGATAATTTGTTTTTCTTGGTTACGGAAGAAAATGGCAAAACGCTTATTGAGAAAGTTGATCCGCAGTCTGAACTTTATCAAAAACTTTTAACGATTGAACTTGTTGATTCATCAGTGGAAAATGTTCCAGGATTTAAAGAAAGATTTGATGAATTTATGCAAGTTATGGAAGCAAGAGAAAGTAGCGAATAAGCTACTTTTTTATAATTAAGTTAAATTATAAAGAGGAAATTTATTATGGTGGTATATAATAAAGTTGGTGATGTAATGAAAAAGGTTGAGCTACTAGTTCCTGTAGGTAATAAAGATTGTCTATTAGCGGCGATTCATAATGGGGCTGATGCAGTATATTTAGGTGGTCAAAAATTTGGGGCGCGCGCTTATGCTGATAATTTTGCTAAACAAGAATTAAAAGATGCTATTGATTTATGCCATTTATATGGTGTTAAAATATATGTTACAGTTAATACTATGTTATATAATGAAGAAATTGTGGAAGTATTAGATTATCTTAATTTTTTATATGTAAATAGGGTTGATGCTGTTATTATGCAGGATATTGGGTTAATTAACTTAACGAGGAAATATCTGCCTGATTTAGATATTCATGTTTCGACACAAGTTCATAATCATAATCAGCCAGCTTTGGAATATTTTAAACAACTTGGTTGCCCAAGAGTGGTTTTAGATAGAGAGCTTTCTTTAAATGAAATTAGGCAATTAAAAGTTGATATTGAAAAAGAAGTTTTTGTTTATGGGGCACTATGTATTTGTTATTCCGGGAATTGTTTGTTTAGTGCTTTAAATGGTGGTAGAAGTGCTAATCGAGGAATGTGTGTAGGATCATGTCGTCTTCCTTATAAATTAGTTAAAGATGGGAAAATTATTAATGATGGTTATTTATTGAGTACTAAAGATTTAAATACTTTACCAGTTATAAAACAATTGTTAACTTCGAAGATTGATGCTTTAAAAATTGAAGGAAGAATGAAAAGTAAGGAATATGTAGCGGGAGTTACTAAGACTTTTCGTAGATTAATTGATGCTTTTTATAATAAAGAAAATACAGAGTTATCTTATAAAGAACAAAGGGATTTATTAAAAATATATAATAGAGAATTTACAACAGGATATTTATTTGAAGAAAAAAATATTATAAATAGTAAATTTTCTAATCATCAAGGTATTATTATTGGTAAGGTTATAGATGTAAATAAGAAAAAAATAACGATTATGTTAGAAGATGATTTAAGTCAAGGAGATGCTATACGGTTTAGTAAGAGTAAGACAGGGATGTATGTAAATTCTTTATTTAATAAGGAAGGTTTACTTGTAAATAGTGTTTTAAAAGGAAAAATTTGTTTAGTAGAAAATAAAGATCATTTAAAAGATAACGATTTATTAGGAAGTGTTGTACTTAAAACAATCGATATTAATTTAAGTAATGAGTTATCTCATTATCAAGAAAAGAAAGTAAAGATTAAGATGGCTTTTAAAGCTCATTTAGGTAAAGATATAATATTATGTGTTACGGATGGAGTTAATAATGTTATAGTTAAAGGGCTTAAACCCCAAAAAGCTTTAAATGCCCCACTAGGTAAAGATGATGTATTAAGACAATTAGCTAAACTTGGTAATACGGCTTTTATAAGTCAAAAGATAGATATTGAAATGGATGATAATTTATTTATTAATATTAAAGAATTAAATGATTTAAGAAGAAGAGCTACTACGCAGTTAGTAATAGCTAGATGGGGAATGGCTAAACCAAGTAAAATTATTAACTTAAAGAAAAGGGCAGAAGAGGCTTGCCATCACTCTAAAATAAGTATATTAGTTCGTAATGAAGAACAACTACAAGTGGCATTAAAGAATAAGATAGATTTTATTTATATAACAGATGAAAATTTATATGATAAATATAAAAAATTATCTAATATTTATTTAAGATTAGAAAGGGTTAATAATTGTCTTAAAGAATATAAAAATGAACGTTTATTATGTACGGAAATGGGTGCAATATGTAAGTATAATAAAGATAATATTATTAAAAGTGATTATTATCTAAATATTGCTAATGATTATAGTATCGAGGTATTGAAAGAACTAAAGGTAGATACCATAGGTTTAAGTGTTGAGTGTTCGGTAGACCAATTACAGGGTATTTGTAATAAGAAAGATAGTGAAATTATTATTTATGGAACTTTAGAATGTATGATAATTAAAAATAATATTTTTGATATTCACAATGAAAAGACATATTTGCTTAATCATAGGAATGAGCAGTTTCCCGTAATATTTGATAAAGGTTATACGCATATTTTTAATTGCACTAAAGTTAATTTACTTGATGAATTAGATAATTTAAAGGGATTTGGTGTTTATCGTTTAGAATTATTTAATGAAAAGAGGACGGAAGTACAAAGTATTATTAATAAAGTAAAAGGTATGTTATAATGATAATATAGAAGGTGGTATAATGAGAGATTTAACATTATGTCGTACGGCTGACTTGGATGACATATTTTATGCTACTAAAGAATCACAAGGATATAAAAATGCTATTTTAGCAATAAAATATGTATTATTTGATGATGCAAGTGTGTTTGAAGATGGGGAACCTGAAGGGAATAAGTATGCGTATATTTCTAATTTACGTAATGCGCGAAAGAAAGCAATGATTTTACAAAAAGATGATCTAGCTCATATTTTAGTTAAATATTGTATGGCTTCATTTGGTTTACGTAATAGAGATTTTACGATTAATGATGATGAATTTTTGATTAATCAAAAAAGAGTTGATCGTTTAGAATTAAGTGCTTATGAAATGATTGAACAGGTAGCTTATGCAGCTATGAAAGAAGTGTATATTGCTTATGACTTCTTATTTGCTAATTATAAACTTTTAATGGAAGTGGTTGAGTATATGCTACAAGAAAGATATACAACAGGGATTAAAGAAAGTATTGACAATTTTAATGGGATAATTGATAATAAAGACGTTGCAGAGGATATTCGTTATGCTTTTTATGATGCTTATAATAATTTAGATGATAACTTTGCAGAAATAAAAAGGAATGATCCTGATTATATAAAGTAAGGAAAGAGGTAGGACAATGGCTAAAAAAACAAAACATCAAATTGATGTAAAAGAAAACTTAAAAGATTTATCAAAAAAAGGTTCTGGTTTTATTCACGAATTTAAAACATTTATTGCTCGTGGTAATGTTATGGATTTAGCAGTAGGTGTTATTGTTGGTAATGCTTTCTCTAAAATAGTTACTAGTTTAACTAATAATATATTGATGCCTTTGGTAGGAGTTTTAGTTGGTGGATTTGATTTTACAAATTTATCATTTAAAATGCATGTATGGGGTAGAGAAGTAATTTTAAAATATGGGGAGTTTATTCAAAATACAGTCGACTTTCTAATTACAGCTTTTTGTATTTTTATTGTAATTAAAATTATGAATAATTTATTTAAGAAAAAAGAAGAAAAAGTTGAGGAAGTTGTTGAAGCAACCAAGAGTGATGAAGTTGTTTTATTAGAAGAAATTAGAGATTTATTAAAAAAAGAAAAATAATCGCGAGATTATTTTTTTTAACTAAAAATCATTGGACCAAAGATACTAATTAGAACTCCAAAAATCATAATTAAGACAATAAACCATGTAACTATTTGCATTACAATTTTACTTTTTTGAGTAGTTGTCATTTTTTTCTTTGGCTTTTTTTCTTTTTCTTTTACTTCGTTTTCTTTAATTTCATCTTTATTTTTTTTACTCATTTATTTTCACCTCAGACTATATATAATTTATCATATTTTATTAATTAAGTAAATATTATTTATTAGGTGAAAAAGAATGAAGAAACTAAATAAATATAAGTATATTTATCTTTTTATTGTTGTTTTAGCTTTAATAGGTTTTATAAGTGGTTATTTATATTTTAGCGTGCAAAAAGATGAAATGAAAACGGAAATTATAAATAAGATAAATATTAATGAAGAATTAAAAGGAACTGTAAATAATCTTCCTAAAAGAATTAAAGAAGAAGGTTTATATTTAGTTTGTGGGGTAACGGTTTTACCTGTAGTCGTAAATGTTTTTGATATTTACTATGGACCTTTTCAATTAGGATTTATATTTAGAGCACTTAAAACTTATAATTTTAAGTTTAGTTTATTATTTTGTTTAGTTTATCATTTTATACCCTTACTTTTTAAAATAATTTTAATTCGTCTTACTTTATCAATTGCTTGTAAGATAATTAGACGAATAGTAAAAAGAGATAATAGCAGTAAAAAACAATATAAATTATTATTAAAAAAATATTTAGTGGTCGCTTTAATAAGTTTATTTTATGATTTTTTAATTTTGATTTTTAGTTCGATTATTAATAGTTATTTAATGACAATTATCTAAGTTTAATGTTATAATGATAATAGAGGTGGCCAAGGATGGAAGCATTAACGATTAGTGCGGCTAACTTAGATGTTATAGAAAAAAATCTAGGGGTCGTAGCAAATGAACTTAGTGGGGTCGTCAATAATGTTAATTCAGTTAATAATCAAGTAAATAAAGTCGAAGAGAAGGTAGCTTCATTAAATAGTGAAGTTAAAGGTTTAGTAAAAGAAATTAGAGAAACAACAATAATTTCTAATGCCCGACAATCTATAATGTATAATAATGCAGAAATTGAAAAAAAGTATGGTTATTTTGATAAGGTACGTCGTAATACGGAATCATTACTTGATGCTTTATTAAATTCTAATATTAGTAGAAAAGCGATTATTAATTTAAGAGAAGAGATCCTATTAAGTAATCCTCGTTATTGGTTAGCTAATGCTTTAGCAGCACTTAGTTCATGGCTTTTAGATGATAAAGAAAATACGGATTTAGAAGTAAAAAATGCTTTAGCCAAAGATAGTACGAAAACTTGTTTATTTTTTGCTTTAGTTAATTTGAAATTGGGTAGGACAAGTTCCTCTTTAAATTGGTTAAAGAAATATTTAAGTGAACAATCTTATTTAGAATTAGATAAAGATTTTATTGTTGTTTTAGATTTAGTAGCAACTGGAACTTTTGGGGATGAAGCTAAAAAGATAGTCTTGGATAAAATTGATGGATGGTATAAAAATTTAAATAGTGATAAACAAATTAAAGATAATTTAGTAAAAACATGGAAAGATTTTATTAAATCATTTATACAAAATGATATTAAATTGACTTATTTAGAAATTGGAAGTCCAGAAATAAATATAATCAATAATAATGTAGGTCTGGCTAATGCTTATCTAAATTTTAATAATTATTTAAATAAAATGATTTATACTGATAAATCAAATAAAAAAATAGATGAAATTCTTAGTGACTTAATCTATGAATATGAAAATAAAGAACAGATTTTTCAGCAAGATAATTTAAAAAATCGTTTAATTATTGAATGCAATGGTGATACGGCGAAAGCATCCGAACTTTTTGCTAAACAACAACAGGCTTATAGTGAAAAGCAAGATTTATTATCTTTACTTACCAATGTGATAATTTATAAAGATGCCTATAAAATAAGTAATGAAACTCAAAAAATAGCTTTATCATTAATAAAAGATAGGATTGCGGAAGCTTTAAATAATTTAAATGGGGAGATTAATCGCGAGGCTTTTAATATAGTAATTGATAAATTTAAAACGAAGACCAGTGATGGAACGAATTATGAAGAAATTACTAAAGAGCTGGAAACATATTTAAATAATGAGTTTGATAGTGAAGACAAAGATTTAATAATTACTTTATTAATAATAAATATCGTAGGAATTATTGGTATTTTTATTACTTTAAATAGTAAAATTTTAAGTTTTATTTTAATTACAATTTTAATATTGGGTAATATAGTTTTGTTTTATAAATTACATCGTCGTAATGTTGCACGGAATAACGAAAAAAATAAACTTAAAACTTCCTATAGTATAATTATTGAAAAGATTTTGGCGCAAACAATTGATTACCAAAACATTTTAAATGATGGGCAACAACAGTATAAGGCTTTATTAGAATTTTTAAATAGATTAAGAGCTGATGATTATTTAACTAATAATAATGAAAGAAATATTGAAGTAGGGGAGTAATATGATTGAAGAACCAATTAAAGAAATAAAACCAATAGTAGAAGAGCCAGAAAAAGAAATTGAACCAAAAGAAAACAAACAAGAAAATAATACGGAAATTATTAAGCAATTACCTACCTGGTCAATTGAACCACCAATAGAAATTAATAGAGGTAGCTGATGAATTACGAAGCATATTTAGACTTGTTTGAGAAAATTAAAAATTCAAATATGAATTTAGAAGCTTTAACTCAATTAAAAAATAGTGCTATTAATAATAATCTTTTAGAATTATTAGAACCTAAATATACAGAAGTTATCTTATATATATTTAGTCGAAGTATTAAGTCAATTATTAATGATTTAACTAATATATTTAGTGATGTTAATATCTTAGATATGGATTTGGTAACTTTTAAAAAAGAAATTAATTATATTAGGCAATTAATTAATATTGATATATTATCTAAAGAAACTAAGGATTTATTATTTAATAAAATAAAACAAGAAACAGATAATACATACGATATTTTACTTAAGGAAGCAAGACGAATTGATCCAACAGGAATTTATGAAATTACAATTAAAAATAATAGAATAAAATGGAGTGATTAAGGTGAATTACAATGAAGCAAAGGATTATTTAACAAGGTATTTAAAAGCTAGAATACCTATTATTATAATTAATTCTATTGAAAAAAATCGAGTTATAAGATTAATATCACAGGTAGCTAAAGAAACAAATAATAATTTTGGTTTGTATCAGATGTCATTGGGTGTTACTGATTTAATAACTAATACAGTTATTAGTGAAGATAAGACTATGATGAGTGCTTTAGATTTTTTGGCAAATGAAATAAAGTATAAAGAAAATTATAATTTTATTTTAAGTGATATTTCAGATATTGAAGATTCAACGATGGCTTCAAGATATTTACTAGATATTGCGTTGAAAGCTGAAAGTATGTCAGGAGTAATTATTTTAATTACTAATGAGTTAGTATGGCCAAATATTCAAAGATTAGGTGTTAGTTTAAATTTAAATTTTCCTAATGAAGAGGAAATTGAAAGTACTATTAGAAGTACTATTAAACCATATCTTAATCAAATTAATGTAACTTGGGATGATAATAGTTATAAAAATGCTGCTACTTATTTACAAGGATTAAGTGAAATGGAAATCAAAAATATAGTTGCCTCATTAATTGTAAAGGGTAGTATTACGAATGATGATTTAAGAGAGTTAAAATTTGCTAAACAAACTTTGTTTAAAGATATAGCTGGCTTAGAAGCTGTAATGCTTGATGATGATTTTGAAATAGCGGGCTTAGAAGTCTTAAAAGAATGGTTGTATGAGAAAAAAAATTTAATGGATCCGATAAAAAAAGATGAATTAAAAAGACGTGGTATAGCAGCTCCAAAAGGAATTTTACTTACTGGAGTACCAGGTTGTGGAAAGAGTATGTGTTCTAAAGCGGCAGCTAGTATTTTTAATATTCCGTTATATCGACTTGATTTAGCAACTGTTCAAGGTCAATATGTTGGTCAATCAGAAAAACAATTAAAACAAGCTTTAGATACAGCTGAATATATGTCACCTTGTGTTTTGTGGATTGATGAAATTGAAAAAGGTTTAAATGATGCTCAATCTAGTGTAACTTCCAAGATGATTGGTCAATTTCTCTTTTGGTTACAAGAATGTCAAAAACCAGTTTTTGTTATAGCTTCAGCTAATAGTATTGATTCTTTACCACCGGAATTAGTCAGAAAAGGTCGTTTTGATGAAATATTTTTTGTCGATTTACCAAATAAAAACGAAAGAAAAGAATTACTTAAATTATATGCTAAAAAATATTTAAATGTTGAACTAGGGGAGGCTTTTGTTAATCATTTAATTGAAATTACAGAAGGATTTGCTAGTGCTGATATTGAAGCGACAATTAGATCAATAGCTTATAAATTAATTGCTAATAAAGAGATAACATTAACAGATAGTTTAATTATTAATGAATTAACGAAGGTTGTTTCATTATCAAAAACAAATCCTGAAAAGATAGAAGCAATTCGCAAATGGGGCTTAAATAGGGCGGTTAAAGCTTCAAAAGAAGAATAGAGGAAAAAACTGGTTTTTTCTTGATATTTCCTTGACATATTAACTGTCTAGCAATATAATTAATGTGTAAAATATAAACGAAGGGAATTGGTAGAATGCGTAAATTAAATGAATTATTCCAAGAATTAGGAATATCAAAAGTAAGATTAGCAAAATATTTAGGAGTTTCTAGACAAATGGTCTATAATTATTTAGAATTAAATGATATTAATAAATGGCCAAAAGAAAAGAAATTGTTATTATTTAAATTATTAGATGTTAGTGATAGTAAGGATATAGATAGTATTAATGTTTCAACTGACTATTTAATGAGTGTCGAAAGTCGTTTAAATCAAGAAGTAAAGAGTTCTAGTGATTTTGAAAGTCAATTTGATTTTAAAGGTCTAAAGAAAGAAGCTCAAGTACTATTAAGCGATATTACCTTTATTTTAAAAGAAAAATTAGCTAATGATAGCAATGATGAAAACTATTATGCTATTTTATATCTATATCATTTATTACAGTCAATGGATAATGTTCCAGAGATTAAATATATCTTTGGTTATATGAGTAAAACAACAGGCTTTACGAATCCTGAGGAATATAAATTTCAAGAAGATAAACAATTTATTTTTGAAGGAATCTTATATTCAGCTTTAACTTTATATAATAATGGGGGAGCTTCACGTAGTCGTTTAGCAGAATCTCATAAAAGATTTGTCCAAGAAATTGAACAAAAAAATGAAGAAAAATTATCACGTACGCAACAGTTGAATACGATTAAAATTCAAGCTTTAAAAGAACTTGGTTATACGGAGATTAATGAAGCTAATGCTGCGGAAGTATTTGAAAAAATTGCGGAGATTCAATCAAGAAAGGTTTAATAAACCTTTTTTTAAAATAAAAATTTTAGACTAGTCCCCTCTTTTGTCATTAAAGAGGGGAGTGGTTGCCCTATTTCAGTATTTATTACTTAAAATAATTTCTTAGTTATAGATAGTTAAGATATTTGGCGAAGTGAGTTGATACCTTGTTCATTTTTTTATATTTCGCGGCCTAATTTGCTAATGAGAATTTTTAGAAATTATTTAATTTTTATTATTGAATTGTAATTTGAGCATTAAGTTGAAGAAGATATCAATTAAAGATATGTCGATGCCTAATTTTGATGGAAATATTTAGATTTAATATAAGCAAACAAATGTATTGTAGATAATGATTTTATAATTAATTGATATCTTCTTCATGATCTTTTACTGGATGATAGATAATAAAGTAGTTTATCAATCTTAAATGAAAATAGTTATATTTAAA
Organism: uncultured Bacilli bacterium; assembly: GCA_947631475.1. GTDB lineage: Bacteria > Bacillota_I > Bacilli_A > RF39 > UBA660 > Coprovivens. Next base: position 10,376 of record CANRLI010000014.1, read on the forward strand.
GTTTTATTTAGTTTATTATCTAACTTCGCATAATATATATTATGTTAACCGATTATATGTTTAAAGAAAATTAGGTTGTGGAGTAACCTACTTTTTTTAGATGGTAAAGATAACGATAATTAGGCCAAGGATGATTCCTAAGATAAAATATGGAATTTTGTTTTGTTTGATGCCTTCTTTTAAAATTTTGCCTAAACTTAAGCTTATCATAATTCCAGCCGTAATTAATAAGACGATATATAGCATGAAGTCTGTAATGAAGTCTTTGAGAAAGAACATGGTTATTAGGGCCCCTACTACTTCGCCTAGTGAACTTATTAGGGTTAGGAAAATGGCTTTACGTTTACTTCCTGTGGCATAATAAACTGGTAAGCAAATGGCTATTCCTTCCATAATATTATGAATCATGATAATAAAGCTCATTTTAAAGCCTAGGGTAAGATTACTATAAGAAGTGATTGCACAAAGTATTCCTTCTGGTAAATTATGGATTAGTAAGCTAATGGTACTTAAAATCCCTATTTTATAAATATTATTATCATTATCTATTTTATGATCGATGTAATTAACTATTATATACCCTATTAATAGTAAGCCGATTGAATAAAATAATAAGACAATAGTATTGACGTGCTTATATACTAATAAAAGACTTTCTGGTATTAATTCAAGAATGGAAATAAGAAACATGACGGAGGCTGATATACCCAAAGCAAAAGATAAAACCTTTTTTTCATGTTTTTTATTAATAAAAAGAAATATATTACCAAGCATGGCTGAAAAGCCAGCAATGGTAGTTAAAATTAAGGGATAGAAATTTGTCATAGTATATCTTATTTAAAAAAATTATAATTATGATAAAATTCCAGCATTTTCCATAAATAGTTTATTAATTTTAGTAAATAATACTATTAGGAGGTTAAATTATGAGTAGAAATAGTCAAAAAGCTTCTTGTAGTAATAGTTCAAGAAGTAATCAAAAAAGTAGCTCTAAGAGTAATGCTAGATCTAATGAACAACAAAGAACTAACAATAGTAGAAGCAATAACTCTAAAAGAGAAAATAATTAAAAAAGAAAGGCCTTTAAGGGTCTTTCTTTTTTGATTATTTGTTACATGTTATTTCTTCACGTAGACCATCAGATGTATAATAACAACGACATACTCCGTCACGACAATTTTCACAGTCGGTGCTCTTTTGGCACTTCTCTACCCTAATTTCTTCAGAATTTTTAGGATTGACACTATTACTTGCTTTAACTATAGCTTCTAGATCACTAATTTTTTTGTCGGCTTGACTTTTTAAACTTGAGTAATAGTTAGATAAGATTATTGTAAAACCACTCTTTGATTTATAATTATTAATTTGTACTAGCTTATCGGTTAGATTTTTAAATTCATCTAGTTGAACTTGGCAAGAATTTAAATTATTATTGTTACAAATATATTTATCATCTAAATAAGTAAACCAACTACCAACTATGGAATAAGCATAATTTTGAATTTCAGTTCTCTTTTTTTCATTATGTTTATATTTTTCTAGTAAATTAGTCATTTGAGTTAAACCATCTTGCTGACCTTCAATAAAATAATTAGTTAAATTAGTGTTTACTTCTTCTTTAAATTGATAAGTTCTTTGATCAATAATATATTTACCAATAAAGATAGCAGCAATAATTAATAATAAATAAATAATTTTAGGAAATTTCTTTTTCATAAGTCCTCCTACTCTATTTTGTTACGAGGATGGTACTGGTAATCCTCTTTTAATTTTTCGTTAACGAGATGGGCATATATTTGGGTTGTAGAGATATCTTCATGACCTAGTAGTTCTTGAATGACACGTAGATCAGCACCATGTTTTAATAAATGAGTAGCAAAGGAATGCCTTAAAACATGGGGAGAGACATTTTTAGTAATCCCTGCCCTTTTACATTCTTTTTTTAAAATTTTAAAAAAACCTTGACGAGTAATATTAGTTAAATTATTAGAAATAAATAAATAGTCAGATATTTTATCTTTAAGAATAATATTACGATATTGGTTCATATATATATTTAAATATTTAATAGCAATATCTGAGATAGGAACAATTCGTTCTTTTTGACCTTTACCATAAACTCTAACAAAACAATTATTAGTATCAATATCTGTTATTTTTAAATTAACTAATTCGGTTATACGTAAGCCAGTGGCATAAAGTAATTCTAACATGGCTTTATTACGATAATCATAGGGCGTTATTAAATTAATATTTAATAGTTGATCAATTTCTTCTTCAGTTAAATAATGAGGTAATTTTTTGGGTATCTTAGGACTTGTAATATTACTACAAGGATTTTCACTAATGATGTTTTCATTGACAAGAAAAAGATAAAATGAATTAATAACTGTTATGTAATGAGCAATTGATTTAGCAGTAAGATTATTTAAAGAAGTAAGATATTTCTGAAGATCATCATATTTTAAATTTTTTATGTTGCCGTTAAAAAATAAATCAAAATCTTTTAAATCATTGAAATAACTTTTAATAGTGTTATTAGATAATTTACGTTCAAATTCGAGATATTCTAGGTACTTATTAATTAATGGACTAGGAATATATTGATCTTTCATATGATCACCCTACTCTAAAATTATATAAAATTTCTTGTTAATTGTAAATCACTTTTGTTATAATTAAAATGGTGGTAATAATGAATGTTTTGGCTGATAAATTAAGACCTAAAACTTTAGATGATATTATTGGACAAAAACATTTGGTTGGTCCTAATAAGATTATTCGTAATTTAGTAGATAATAAGCATTTGGTTAGTATGATTTTATATGGTAAACCAGGTATTGGAAAAACATCAATTGCTTGTGCTATTGCTAATCAGGTGGATAAACCATTTAGAATGTTAAATGCAACGATAAATAATAAACAAGATTTTGATATCGTTATTGAAGAAGCTAAGATGAATGGTGAAATGATTGTTATTATGGATGAGATTCATCGCTTAAATAAAGATAAACAAGACTTGTTATTACCTTATATTGAAAATGGTCTAATTATTTTAATTGGGATGACAACAGCTAATCCTTATCATAAAATTAATCCTGCAATTAGAAGTCGTTGTCAAATATTTGAGTTAAAAGAATTAACGATTGATGAAATAAAAGAAGGTTTAGAGCGAGCTAAAAAATATTTAAAAGACATTGTGGTGGATGAAGATGCTGAAATGATGATAGCTCACTTAGCTAGTGGCGATTTAAGAAGTGCTATTAATTTACTAGAAGTAGCTTATTATGGGACTAGTGATAAACATGTGACAAGTGAAGCAGTTACAAGTGTTAATGCGAAAGCCATTTTTTTTGCTGATGCCGATGGTGAAGGACACTATGATGTTTTATCAGGGTTACAAAAATCAATTCGTGGATCATCAGTTGATGCCTCCTTACATTATTTAGCTCGTTTAATTATGGAAGGTGATTTAGATAGTATCTATCGTCGATTAAGTGTTATTGCTTATGAAGATATTGGTTTAGCTAATCCAGCCATTGGGCCTAAATTAATGGCGGCGATTCATGCGGCTGAATTAGTTGGTTTACCAGAAGCCCAAATTCCTCTAGGGGTTATTGTAACCGAAATGGCTTTAAGTCCTAAAAGTAATAGTGCTTGTCTAGCCATTTTTGAAGCAAGTAAAGACATAGAAAATGGGACAACGGGTAATGTTCCTGAACATTTAAAGACTAATAGTCCTCTTTATAAATATCCGCATGATTATCCTAATTCTTGGGTTAAACAACAATATTTACCTGATAATATAAAAGATCGACAATACTATAAACCTAAAAATAATAAATATGAAAATAACTTAAATAAATTGTATGAAGAAATGAAAGGTGGCGGCAAATGAAAATTGCTTTAATTGGGACAGGTGCTTATGGCTTAGCTCTTGCTAATACTTTAAGTAAAAAAAATAAAAATATAATAATGTGGACAGAATCAGAGGATAGATATAACGAATACTTAGATAAAGGGGCGATTACAGATATAATACCAGGCTTTATAGCTCCTAAAAATATTAAATTAACTACTTCTTACGAAAAAGCTGTGGCAAATGCGGATATTGTCTTTTTAACTTCTGTTGCAAAGTTTATTGGTTCTGTTTGTCGGGAAATAAAACCATATATTACAAATAAAACTATTATTTGTATTGCCTCTAAAGGAATTGAAGAAAATTCGTGTGCTTTTTTAAGTGATATAGCTTCAGATATTTTAAAAAATAAAAATATTGCTATTATTTCTGGACCTTCTTTTGCAATTGATATGATCTATGATAATCCTTTAGGGTTATCTATTGCTAGTCATAGTAAAAAAACAATTAAAGCTATTAAAGAAGTCTTAGAAAATGATACTTTAAAATTAAGAGATACAAGTGATTTAATTGGGGTTCAAATATGTGGTAGTATAAAAAATGTAATTGCTGTCGCAGCGGGAATGTTAGAAGGAATGAATTATCCTGAATCAACACGTAGTTTTTTAATTACGGAAGCTTTAAATGATATTAAAAATCTAATTGAGGCTTTAGGAGGTAATCCTAAAACAATTAATTCTTTTGCAGGAGTTGGGGATTTGTTACTTACATGTACTTCAACGAAAAGTCGTAATTTTAGATATGGGGAAATAATTGGTCAAGGGGCTGGTATTTTAGAAAAAGAAAAATATTTACAAGAAAATACAGTTGAAGGTTATTATACTTTGAAAAGTATTTATAAGTTAATTAAACATAAAAAGATTAAAATGCCAATTATTGATTTAATATATAAGATTGTTATGAATAATGATGATCCGCAGTTATTAATATCTTTTTTGGTCAATAAAAAATGAAAACATTTTTTACGATGTTTTCATTTTTTATTTAGTATGTCATTTAAGATATAATGAGCTAAGTAAAAGCCGGCAACATTTGGCACAAGTGATATTGAACCAGGTGTTCTATTATGGGTTTTAATGGGTATTTCTTTTGAAAAGAGAACGGGTATTTTAGTTTTGATGTTATTTTCTTTTAGTTTTTTTCTAATTATTTTAGCTATGGGATCATTATTAGTTTGCCAAATGTTGGTAATAGTTAATTTAGTTGGGTCTAGTCTATTGCCTGTTCCCATAGAACTGATTATTTTGATATTGTTTTTTAAGGCTTGTTGGATAAGAAGTAGTTTAGTAGTGATGGTATCACAGCAATCTATGATGTAATCATATTGAGATATATCTATTTGACCTATATTAGACTCATTTAAGAAGATTTGATAAGTTTTAATAGAAATACTACTATTGATACTTTCACCTCTTATTTTAGCTTCTAATACCTTAGAATGACCAATATTATTTAAATTAGATAGAATTTGCCGATTTAAGTTAGTTAAATCAAAGGTATCATGATCAATTAAAGTTATATTTTGGATACCTAATCTTACTAGGGCTTCAAAAGCTGCCCCACCTACTCCACCTATGCCGACGATAAGAATGTTAGTTTTAGATAGTTGGCTTAGTTGTTCTTCATTTAATAATAATTTCATTCTATCAAACATATTAATCACCAAATTTCCATATAAAAACTCAAGGGATACTTACAGTGATAAAAAACCTGCACTACACAGGTGGGTGTCACATAATTTGCTTTAGGATCCCTACACCTTAAAGGCAAGGTCTTCAACACCACAAATTAATTAGACTCCCTTATAATCACTTACTCGGTTTTTATTAAAAGTAAGCATTTACCTTGAGTAATTATATTATATCATAAGATATTGTATTTTTAAATACTAAGACACTTTGTTTACAAGTTTTTTATTGCGCTATTGGTGGAACAAATGATGGCTTGATCATTCCACTATTTGAACCGTTATTAGCTTGACCTTGAGATGGAGTGGTTATTCGCGGATTATTTATTGGCGCATTTTGGACTGGAGATGGGGTCATTAAATCAGGTTTTTGGCTAGCTTGATTACTTGGGGCTTGGTTATTAGTTGGACTTGGTACTTGACCTTCGGGCATATTACCATTAGGACTAGCTGGAGTTTGATTATTAAATGATCCTTGAATTTTCCAACAATTGTTAACGTCACATGAATTAGAGTTTGGTGCGGGGTTAGGCATTTCCATTTTAATTACCATTGGTAATTTAAAAGCACCACCAAAGCCTACACAGTTTCCTGGTTGAAGAATTTTTTGTTTTTCAATAACGTCAGCAGAAATATTAGGAAGCATTGTTCTAATATATTCAATATCTCTTGGGTGAGTCATTTTAAAGATTAAGAAATTACTACATTGCGCAATAACAGTTTCAGATATTTCAACTGGTCGTTGGGAAATAATATTTAATAAGACACCATATTTACGACCTTCTTTAGCAATACGATCAAAGATGTTATAACCAATTAAGAAAACATCAGCATCTTTTTGCACATAACGGTGAGCTTCTTCCAAAAATAAATGGAAAGGAATAGTAGCTCTTTGTTTACGTGTTTTACAAAAATCAAAGAAGATTCTGGCAATTATTTTAACAATTATCTTAGCTTGAGTATCATCTATATCTTCTAAGTTCATATTAATTACTTGGGCTTTTTTATTACCGATGGCAACTAAAGAAGCAATATAAGATTCTGTAGAGATATAGTTATCACATTTATAAATATTAGCTATACGACTATTGATGATAGAATTTAATCTAACTTTTAAAAGCATTGAATCATCATATAGTTGTTCATTATTTTGAAAACCTTCACTAATTAAAGTAAATTCTAACGCTGCTGCAAAGTCACGCATTGAGTAAAAGGAATTAACTGGTTCTTCGGTCATTTCCATTTCTTCATTAATATGATCAAGTATATAATCAGTTATTAAGACAGATTCACCAAAATTACCATTACTATCTATTTCAAAACATTCAGATAAAGTTCGAGTATAACCTAAACCTTGGATTACGCTATCAAAGTCAAAATCTTTAGTATGACATACTTCTAAAACTTTGAAGATATCATTTTTCTTATTGGCTGTAATTTGATTACTATATAAAATAGCAATTAAAGCTTTAGCGATTAAGTGATTTTTATATTTTTCTGCTACTTCATCATCTTTACTAAATATTCTTGTTAATTTTAAAGCTCTTTCAAGTATAGGAATTTGACTATGTTTATCAGCTTGAAGCATTATAGTTAAGTCATCTAAGGTTAGTAAATGAAAAGGAATTTTTAGTTCATAATCCGTAGCTTCTTGAATATTAGTTGTTATAAATTTATAACTATAATTAGGGTTTAATTTATTTAAATCTTTAAAGGCAGTTTTATATTCACCATAAGCATCAAAAATAAAGATGTTAGCATTATATGATACTAGTTTAGGATTTGAGAAAATGTTTTGTACTATTCTAGCCACACCACATGATTTACCAGAACCAGTATTACCAAAAACAGCCATATGATTAGCAAATAAATTGTTAATATCAGCACATACTTCATAATCAGTATAGATTGAACTTTGACCTACTTTAAAGGTAGTTTCATCATAAACACCGACAATAGCTTTTAATTCTGTATCATTAATTGTACGAATAGTACTCGATAACAAAGGTTTACGAATAACACCAGAAACATATTTGTTATTATGAAATTCGCCTAAAAATCTTATTTTTATTACTTCATCGGTTACTTCTTCAACCTCACCTAGTATTTCTTGATTAGGGGCTTCAAAAACAACGTGAATATTCATTAAGTCACCTAATTGTTCGGCAGTTGCAACGGTTTCAACATGAGCGACGTTTCCAGAAATAAATTTTATTTTTCCAAACATAACCAACACCTCTTTATTTTATACATTAATATCTTATCATAAAAATAAAAATAAATAAATGAAAAAATAAAAGATAAATAAAGAACTAGATAAAATTATCGTTTATCTAGTTCTCTATGCAATATTTCTTTAGTTAAAACGGGATTAGCTTTTCCACAAGTATTTTTCATAACTTGACCAACAAAGTAATCAAAGATGTTATCTTTACCATTTTTGTATTGGGCGATTTGTGATGAACTATTATCTAAGATTTCAATTATTATTTTTGTTAATTCATCTTCGTTACTAATTTGAGCGTTTTCTTGACTAATATAGTTTTTAGGTTCTTTTTGTTCCGCAAGGGCTTTAGTAAAGACTTCTTTGGCTTGTTTGGATGAGAGTAAGCCACTACTAATAGCATCAGTTATTTGTTTTAACATAGTAGGTGTTAAGTAAAAGTCGTTGATGCTTATATCTTCTTTATTTAGTTCCCCTATTATATTAACTGTTACCCAGTTTGCTGCTACTTTGGCATCAATACCAGTTTTAACGCATTCTTCGTAATAATCAGAGATAGCTTTTTCTTTAACTAGGACTCCGGCATCGTAAGCAGATAGACCGTAGCCGTCAATATATTTATTTTTACGGTCCATAGCTAGTTCAGGAATTGACGATCTTATTTCATCTAACCATTTTTGACTGATTTTGTATTTAGGAATATTAGGTTCAACAAAATATTTATAGTCAATGGCATCAACTTTACTTCTCATAAAGATAGTGGTACCAGATTCTTCGTCCCAACGACGGGTTTGTTGTTCCATTTCATCATATTGACCTGTTTCTTTTAGTTCAATCTGACGATCTATTTCATAGTTAATGGCATCTCTTACACCACCAAATGAGTTAACATTTTTAATTTCAATTTTAGTTCCCCAATTGTTTGGATCAAATTCATCTAATTCAGCATCCATAATTGAAACGTTAACATCACATCTAATTTGCCCTTTTTTGCTATCGGCTTCAGAGATACCAGCATATTGATAAACACTACGCATGTGTTCTAGAAAGGCTACGGCTTCTTTAGCAGAATGAAGATCAGGTTCAGTAACTAATTCAAGTAAAGGGACACCAGCACGATTATAATCTATATTACTAGTATCATAAAAGTGGTCTAAAGAGGCGGCATCTTCTTCTAAGTGTAAGTTATTTATTCTAACGGTTTTTATTTCGCCATCACATTCATATGATACGCGACCATAAATACCAACGGGAATTGGTTTGGTTTCTTGCGTTAATTGAAAGCCTTTTGGTAAGTCGGGATAATAATAATTTTTTCTTTCAAAATACATATATTCTGGTTGACTACAATTTAGGATCATACTAGCCATTAAAGCCATACGAACGGCTTGTTTATTGACGACGGGTAAAGTACCAGGAAAAGCCATATCAAGAGGTCTTACATTAGTATTGGGTTTTTCACTATATGTATTGGCAGCAGAACTAAATACTTTAGAATTAGTTTCGCTAACTTCACAGTGCATTTCTAACCCTATTTTAGCAATATACTTAGTCATTATAATACCTCCTTAGCAATTTGGTCTTTATATTCCATGGCATTTTCTAAAGCATAAGCAAGATTTAAGACGTTTTCATCATCGTAACAATTTCCCGTAAGATTGACCCCAACTGGTAAACCATTTATAAAGCCATTTGGAATAGTTATGGAAGGGAAACCACCAAAGTTACCTATTTGTAAATGTTCTTCTAAAACAGCGGTATTTTTATCTAGAATATCAACAGAACCTTCAAGAGGTTTAGCTGGTCCAGTACCAACTGGTAAGATAACGGCATCATAGGTTTTATAAAGTTCTTTCCAACAGTCTACGACTAATCTTCTTACACGTTGAGCATTTTTAAAATATCTTTCTTGATTTTCTTTTTGTAAAACATATGAACCAATAACAAAACGTCTTTTAATAAGGGGTGAAAAACCTTTGGTACGATGGTCTTTCATCATATCAATATAATTATCCCCTTGGCCACGTGGACCAAAGATAATACCAGTTAAGTTAGACATATTACTAGTTGCTTCAGCACAAGATATAACAACATATACAGCTGGGATGGCATTTAAAAGTTTTTCATCAACGGATACTTCGTCAACTTCGATACCAAGATTACGAGCTATTTCGATTGTTTTATAGAAATTATCTAAATGTTCTAATAATTCTTTACTAGCATTTTTATATCTATTTTTATCAACTAATTCTTTTATATAACAGATTTTTTTGCCTTTGACATCACCTGTACAAGCTTTTTGTAAATTAATTTTACTAGAATCCCAACTAGTCATGTCTTTAGGATCTAAGCCTTTCATGGTATCAACGACGATAGCAGCATCTTTAACATTTCTAGTTAAAACACCACAATGATCTAAACTTGAGGCAAAAGCAAATAGACCATAACGAGAAATCATTCCGTATGTTGGTTTATAGCCTACTATACCACAGTAAGCTGCGGGTTTACGGATAGAATCGCCGGTATCACTTCCTAAAGCATATGGATAGACACCGAAAGCAACTGCCGCAGCAGAACCAGCAGAAGAGCCAGCACACATTCTTGTTGGATCCCAAGGATTTTTGACTATTCCAGTATGGCAAGTCGTTCCTGTACCACCCATGCCAAATTCATCAAGGGCCGTTTTATTTACTTTAACAGCTCCAGCTTCATTTAATTTTTCAATAGCAGTAGCATCGAAAAATGGAACATAATCTTTTAAAGTGTTTGATGATCCAGTTGATAGTATACCTTTAGTTGAATAATTATCTTTAACACCATAGGGAATTCCTGATAGTAGGTTATCAGTTACAGTTTGAGGTTTAGCATCGTCTAAAATGGTAACAAAAGCATTACATTTTTCTTGTAGCTCATGAGATAAAGATAATGATTCTTCAACTAATTGTTCACTAGTTACTTCTTTATTCATTAACATCTCATGTAATGCGCTAATTGATTTATCCATATATTTCATTTCTCTCACCTACCCAACTACCTTTGGAACTTGTATTTCATCGCCATCTGTTTCATCAGCATTAGCTAGTAAATCTGAGATGGGAATAGATGGCTCAACTTCGTCATCTCTTAATTCATAAACAAAATCATCTAAACAATGGGTCATTGGTTCGACACTAGCGATATTAGGAATTTGCGTTACTAAGTCAAGATTAGCATCAATAATATCAAATTCGTCTAAAACCATTTTATTTTCCTCGGCAGTTAAACCAATTAATAATTTGTCAGCATAATCATCAACCATTTCACTTGTAAATTTACTCATTGTCTTTCACCTCTATTTTAATACCTAATTCTTTTAATTGTTTTCTAGTTAATTGTGATGGACTACCCATCATATTATCGACGCCAGATGAACTAGTTGGGAAGGCTTGAACTTCACGTAAATTTGGTTCATCTTTAATAAGCATTAAGATACGATCAATACCTGGAGCCATTCCCCCATGAGGTGGACAGCCGTATTTAAATGCTGTAAAAATTGATTTAAAGCGTGTTTCTACTTCTTCTTTAGTATATCCTACTACTTCAAATCCTTTAGTTAAAGAAGCTAAATCGTGATTACGAATAGCGCCACTAGCCATTTCATTACCATTACAAACAAAGTCATATTGATAAGCTAAAATATCTAAAATGTCTTTATTTTCATAATCATTAATTCCGCCATGAGGTAGACTAAATGGATTATGACAAAATTCATATTTTTTATTTTCTTCATCATATTCAAACATTGGGAAGTCTTTAATAATACATAATTCTAATGTATCTTGAGCAAGTAAATTTAATTTACGACCTAATTCGTTTCTTATTAAGCCAGCCAATTTTTGAGCGTTTTTAAGTTTTTTATTAGCGATAAAAAACATGACACTATTTTCTTGCATTTTGAAGTTGTCAATTAAAGCTTGGCGTTCTTGAGAAGTTAAAAATTTATCAATAGGACCTTTAAATGTATGATCAGGCATTAAAGTTAAATAACCTATACCAGGCATGCCAATACTAGAGGCATAATCAACTATTTCATTAAACCAACTATTAGGTTTATCACCAATATCTTTTACGACAATTACTTTAATTGTACTATTTTTAAATGGACCAAATGTTGTATTACTTAATACTTGAGTCGCATCTTCAATAATTAATGGATTACGTAAATCTGGTTTATCAGTACCATATAATTCCATGGCATCATGATAAGAAATCCTTCTAAATGGTTTAGGTGAGACCTTTTTATTAGTAAATTTAGTAAAGACATCATAGAAAATATCTTCCCCTACTTCTAATACTTCTTCTTCTGTTACATAACTCATTTCTAAATCTAATTGATAAAATTCTAAAGTACGATCAGCTCGGGCATCTTCATCACGAAAACAAGGAGCAATTTGAAAATATTTTTCAATACCACCAACCATTAATAATTCTTTATAAATTTGGGGAGCTTGAGGTAAAGCATAGAATTTTCCTTTAAAGTTACGTGAAGGGACAACAAAGTCTCTAGCTCCTTCAGGACTAGAAGCTGTTAAAATAGGAGTTTGAACTTCCATAAAACCTAAATCATACATTTTATTCCTTAAAAAATGTAAAACATCGCTACGCATTTGAAGGTTTTCTTTGACTTTGTTATTTCGAAGATCTAGATAACGATATTTTAAACGGACATCTTCCCCAGCTTCTTTACTAGAAATTATATTAAATGGTAGTTCATGTAAAGAAGGACTTAATACTTCAAGAGTTTCTACTAATAATTCTACTTCACCTGTTTTAAGACGAGGATTATAAGTTTCTTGACTTCTTTTACGAATTACACCAGTTAATTTAATAACTGATTCTTTGGCTAAACCAACAAATAAAGAATCATCATTACTAACGGTTTGCAAAGTTTCGGTATTATCTCTTAAATCAAGAAATAAAACGCCTCCATGGTCGCGGATATTTTCTATCCAACCACTAACCGTTATTTTTTGACCTACCATTTCGGCATCGATATCGATACAATGGTGTGATCTATATATATTTTGTTTCATTTTATCACCTTTTCTTTTTAGTAATCACAATTACCTGGAGTACGTGGGAATGGGATAACATCACGAATATTTTCCACGCCAGTTAAATAGATTATCAATCTTTCAAAACCCATTCCAAAACCAGAGTGATAGCAACCACCAAAACGTCTTAAATTTAAAAACCAATCGACGGTTTGGGTATTGATATTCATTTCCTGGCAACGTTTTAATAATTTATCGTAACTTTCTTCTCTTTGGGAACCACCCATTAATTCACCAGCTCCAGGGACTTCTAAATCAACGGCGGCTACGGTTTGATTATCGTCGTTTACTTTCATATACCAAGCTTTAATATCTTTAGGCCAGTTGGTTATAAAGACTGGACCATTAAAATATTCGGTTAAATATTTTTCATGTTCTTTAGCAATATCTTCATTATAATCTGGTTTAAATTCCCATTGTTGAGGGGCTTTATTTAAAATATCGACTGCTTCATGATGAGTTATTCTATTAAATTGAGAGTTGACTAAATTATTTAATTTTTCTTTTAAACCTTGTTCAACGTATTGATCACAAAAGTCTATTTCAGCAGGAGCCTTTTGTAAAACGTAATTAACGACGAATTTAAGCATTTCTTCTTCAATGTCCATTAAACCGTTTAAATCACAAAA
>CANRLI010000015.1 GCA_947631475.1 uncultured Bacilli bacterium
ATTATAATTGTCTTTATTTCAGGAATTATGGGTCTTTCTATAAAAGCCTATTTAAAACAAAAAGAACAAAATAGCCATCAGGTTAATGTATATTCGTTAGATACTAATAATGATGAAGTATGGATAAAAGGTTATGTGATAGAAAATGGAACTAATTACATGACTATAATTAATGATTTTACTTTTCAAAATGAAGATATTGGTACGAAAGAATATAATCAAAGATTACAAAGCAATGTGGCGATTAAAATTTATGATGATGAAAAGGTCTTATATAATTTTCAAGATTTATATGCAAATATAATTTCGGCTAATGCAAGATCAAAAGATAATTTTTCTAATGTTTATAAAAATTCGTTTGATGGTGCTATTAACAGTGATAATTTACTGCTAGAAGTAAATATTCGCCAAGTTAATGGAACTGAGGATGTAAGAAGTTACAGTGTAATATTAGAAAAAGTAACGCTTTAAATCAGCCTGTATAGGGTATCGCCAAAATGACGACTTAATTCGTCAAAAAAGCGATAGGGTTTTATTGGTATTTTATGGTAGTATGAAAAAATAGAAAGGAGGATTATTTGCAGTTGAAAAAATTACTTTGGCTATTTGTTTTAATAATGCCGTTATTTGTTTTTGCCGAAGAAGATGGCAAAGTAGTTGCTCGCGATGTTAAATATTTAAAAACGGTTAGTGTTTTAAATAACTCAGAGGTTGCGATGATGGCTACTCCTGAATTAGCGTCATTTACGACGGAGATTACAGAAGAAGAATATAATGCAGTAAATGTTGATGATTTAGTAGCTGAACCGAATTCTGTGGTCCAAACCAATTATAAGAGATTGGAATCGCAGATTATTCAAATGTATAGTTATTATCGTTACCGCGTAGATTTAACTTGGAAAAATATGCCGGCGACAAGAAGTGCTGATGTAATTGGCATTGGGTATTACGCCAGTGTGAAAGCATCTAACTCTTATATTTTCATGCAGAATTATTGTTTACCAAGTGGTACTTGTTATCAAGGCGCTGGTTATACAAAAGTATCGGGTAATAATGGTATTGCGGCCGTTTTCTACTTACCAACCGAAGAAATTGTCAGTTTAAGCGAGTATTTATATATCGATATGGATAAAACAAACAGTAATACAACAATTGTTGAACAAGTAGCTGTAGGTGATTACGCTCATGCTACTAAGTCTGTGTCATTTAGTGATGCTAAGAACTTTATTATTAATGTTGGTGGAATAACCCACGATGTTAGTGTTCGAAGCTACTTTGACACAACTCCAGAAGCGGTAGCTGGTTGGTCAGGGGAATGGTAATAAAAAACAAGATAACTTTTATTCTTATATAATCATATCATCACCAAAATTGATTAATTAAGAAAAATAATTATCTTGATTACTAAATAATATTATGTAAAAAATGTCGATTAAATTGTAAAAGTACTCTTAATTGAGTACTTTTATTGTGGTCTTAAAAAAGAAAAATATTCAATATTTCTTAAAATGCCATAAGCTAAAACGATAATTAAAAGAATAATGTAATAGAAGGTTGGTATTTTTTTTAAAATAGTATCTTTTTTAGCTGCTATATATAAGTAAATATAATAAATAAAGTAAGCTATTAGAAAAGGTAATAAGATAAAAACCAATTGATTTGCTCTAAAAGCTTTAGGAATATTACCTTCTAATAAAGCAAAGAGACATCTTGTTATACCACAGCCAGGGCAATATAAACCAGTAATTTTTTTTATGGGACAGGGGATAGCAAAATGAATTGTTTTATTTAAATAAAAATAACCAACCAATAAAAAAAAGCATAATGCTATTTTTAAGATAACATTAAGTAATCTTTTTTTCATTTTAAGCAGAGAACTTATTTAAATCATTTTGAATTAGGGCATAACTAATAATGCTTAATCCAAAAAGACCTAAAATCAAATACACGACACTATTATCAGAAATATTTATACCTCTTAATTGACCTGCTTTATACATTTTTTGTCCCATTTTATAATTCCAATATATTTCGTATATTCCACAAGTTAAAAGGGAAAATAGGAAAGCCAAAGCTCCAGATGTTCCATTTTCATTACTAAGAGCATTAGCTTCATCAGTCATTACAATAAACCAATAAATGCTATAAATACCACAAGTAATAAGTGATAAAACTATGGCTAAGACAATACTGCGATTTGGTATTACAGGAGTTGGCATTGGTGCACTTTGATTATTAATTGTAACATTTATCTGAGGATTACTTGCTTTTTCGCCATTTACAGCAGCTCCACAATGGTTGCAATAAGCTACTCCTTCAGCAATTTCTTTTCCACAATTTGGACAATACTTCACATCAACACAACCTTTCTAAAATTATTATATTACATTATGACTTTAATTAAAATAAAAAAAATATTATTTTGGAATAATTTTGTTATAATATTATTATGGAATAGGACGGATAAAATGAAAACAAAAAAAATATTAATTGTAGTATGTTTATTAATCATTGTGGTTTTAGTAGGAGTAAAATTTATTATGAAAGATGATAAAGAAACAAAAAAGGTAGAAGAAGAACCACCAGTAGAAAATAAAGAACTTTTTGAAGATCGTTATAAGGAAGCCGAAATGATATTGGCAGATATGACATTAGAACAAAAAGTAGCGCAATTATTTTTAGTTAAGTATGATGCGAAAGCGAAGAAAGAACCTTTACCTAATATTGGAGGATATGTATTATTTGGAGATTTCTTTAAAAACGAAACTATAGATAGCTATAATGAGAAAATAACCAAATTAAAGAATGAAGCTAAGATTAATTATACTATTGCTGTTGATGAAGAAGGTGGAACAGTTACAAGAGTAAGTTCTAATAAAGCTTTTCGTAATGAAAAATTTTCAGCACCACGTGAAATATATGCTGAAGGTGGTCTTGATTTAATCAAAGAAACAGAACAAGAAAAAATAGATTTATTAAAATCATTACAAATTAATCTTAATTTAGCTCCAGTTAGTGATATTTCAACCAATGAAAATGATTTTATGTATGAGAGAAGTATTGGTTTAGATGCTACTAATACTGCATCATATATTAGTACGGTAACTAAGTTATATAAAGATAATAATTTTGCTAGTTGTTTAAAGCATTTTCCTGGTTATGGAAATAATGTTGATACTCATGTTGGGTCATCAACAGATAATCGTACTTTAGAAGAACTTAAGAATAATGATTTAATACCTTTTGTTGCTGGTATTAAAGCAGAAAGTCCTTATATTTTAGTATCTCATAATAGTTTACCTAAAATAGATAGTGAGTATCCAGCTAGTTTATCAGCTAAAGTGATAAATGTTTTAAAAGAAGATTTGGGATATACTGGTCTTGTAATAACTGATGATATTAGTATGGACGCTTTAGATAGTTATGATAATATAGCCACTTTAGCTTTACTAGCGGGGAATGATGTGATAATTACGGGTGATTATAATAAACATTATGAAGAAATTTTAAATGCTGTAAAAAATCAAACCTTGTCAGAAGAAAGAATTAATAATTCAGTTAAAAAAATTTTGGCTTGGAAATTAACTTATAATATAATATAAACAAAGGAGTAGTAGATTATGGATTTGTTAAAAGATGAATATATTATTTTGGAGATAATCCCTACAGCAGTTAGAAAAGAAAGAGGAGATATCATTCAATTATCAGCGATTAAATTAAAAGGTTTAAATTTAGTAGATCGTTTTGATTATCGTTTACGAGAAGATTTAATTGCACTTGATGATTTTAAGAAATTAATTGATTATGATAAAGATGCTTTTGAATATAAAAATAGTACAAAAGAAATCTTAAATGATTTTAAAGAATGGTCTAATGATTTGCCTTTGTTAATTATTGATAATTTATATACTGAGAATTATTTATGTGATTTAACAAATAAAAAAGAATCTATTTTTAAGTATTTAGATACGGAATATAATGATAATATTATAGATGAATTAATTAAGGAATATGATTTAGAACCTTCTAATTATATAGTTGATATATTGTATGAGTCTTTAATAAAACATTTATAAAAAATGTGCTATAATGTTTTTAGAATAAATAGGTGATGTTATGGCGAAAGAGAATAAAAAGGTTTTAAGTTTAGTTGTTTATATGTTTTGTATTACGTTATATTCTTTATTAGCAGCTTTTTTATATGGAACATTTTTAAATTTTCATTTTTATTATTTGTTTGTTACGATACCATTGTTTTTTTTGTTAGTAACTTTAATTATAGTTAATATTATTAAAATGATTATTATTTTAATAGCGATGATTTTTGGTCGTAATGATAATGATGAGGTCAATGTTAAGATGCAAGATGGAATGGGTTATGTTAATCGTCTTTGTAAATATGTTTTAATAGCTATTTTTGTAGCATTATTAACTTCTATTATGATTCTTGATATTGTGTTATGTGTTAAGAATAATCTTTATTTATTATTATCTTTGTCTATTGTTATATGGCTTTTATTATATTATGTTTTATTTCGAATTATTATTAAAGTTATTAAAAGGGAAATTAGATTATAAGAAAAGACGACTAGAGAAGTCGTTTTTTGTCATTAAGATGACAAAATAAGTTTTGTAAATATTTAAAGATAAATATGATAAAATATAAGTGGTGGTTTACTTGAAAGAAAAAGTATTAGTAAGTGCTTGTTTATTAGGTGTAAATTGTAAGTATAATGGTAATAATAATTATAGAGCAGAGTTAAAAGCTAAACTCCAGGATAAAGAAATTATTTTGGCTTGTCCTGAGGTAATGGGTGGTCTTTCGATACCAAGGAAACCAGCGGAGATAGTGCATGATAAGGTAGTAACTATTGAGGGTGATGATGTAACTACTAAGTTTTGTCAAGGAGCTAAAGAAACTTTGGATTTATGTCAAAAGTTGGGAATTAAAAAAGCTATTTTGAAAGCTAATAGTCCGTCTTGTGGTGTAGGGCAAGTTTATGATGGATCTTTTACGGGGAAGTTAGTAGATAAAGATGGTATAACGGCTAAATTGTTAATAGAAAATGGCATTGAAGTTATGAGTGATATTGATTTTTTAAAAAAACAGGAGAAGCAAAGAGGTGATAGGAATTTATGAATATGAAAGATGATGAAGTTAGTAACAAAGTATATTTTAAACAAGATGTGTATAAAACTTTGGATGACTTAAAAAGTAAAGAAGACTATCAAAGTGTTTATGCTAGTATTTTACTTAAAATAGAGAATAAAGTTAATGAAGTTAATGAAGCTAATAATTATTATGAATCTTTAGGAATGTTTTCAATAAATGATTATGAAACTATTAACATAATAATTGATAATGAAAAACATATTTTACAAAATATGTTTGATGTAATTAGATATAATCAGGATTTATTAAACTTAAGATTAAATTATTTATCTAATTATGGGGAAGTTTTAAATAATGATAGAAAGAGATGGCATTATGAATTTTATTCTTCGTTTTTTGATTTTTTAAATTTTAGTAAACAAGTATTGTTTGTAATAGAAAATGAAATTTTAAATTTGGCTAGGCAAAATGACCAATCTTTAAATGAACAGATTAGAATTTTGTTTAATTTTATGGATACTATATATTCAATTATAAGTCGTCGTTTAGTATATGAAGTAAGTGTTAATCATAATGAGAATGTTAAGATGACTAATGAAATAATTAGTAGCAAAGATAATGCTCATTTAGATGAAATAAGACATAAAGTTTTTTTAAAACAAAAAGAAGATAAAGTATCAAATAATGGGTGGCAAATAAATTTTAGATCAAGTAATAGTTTAAATTTTAAAAATAATAAAATGGTTTCAAAAGTAAATAAAAAAAGGGCTTTAATTTTAGAAGGGGTTAATGAAATTACCTTAACTGCTATTAAAAATGGTTTAAAAGTCAAAATGGCTAAAAATATGTTAGATAAATTAAAAAAAATGAAAGCTAAATTAGCTTTAGTTTCTAAAAATAACTATCGTAGTCGAACATCAGTGAAAGTGGAAAATGATGAGTTTGACTTAGCTTTTAAGAAAAGAAATAATGATTTTGATTTAAATGATTACAAAGTAGAAATTAGAGTTCCTATAAATGAAGCTTCTCCTTCAAAAACAAAAGCATTATATGAATATGATTTAGCTTTAAATAATAATCTTAAAAAAAGATATCAAAGCCCTAAATAAACATTTATTCTTTTTTAGTAATATGATATAATGTAGAATAGGTGAGAATATGAAAAGGGGAAATTCATTAATAGCTAATATATCTAAGTTAAATACTTTTGTTAATATGACAAAGTCTAATGAGTATTTAGGTGTTTATATTGAAAAAATATTAAATAATCGTAGTAAAAATTTAAAATTTATTAATGACTTTGACTATATTGCTTTAGATTTATTATATATTTCTTTACAAATTATGAATAATAAAAATTATTTAACTAAGGAAGAGTTTAATAAACTTGATAAAAAAGAACTTAGTTATTATTTTAATAAGATAAATGGTATTACTTATTTTAAGAATCAAATTCCATCTATGAAAAATGAAGAAATGTTAATAGCTTATTTAAAAAAAGCTTTAGCTAATGGAGAATATGTATGTAATTTTAATAATACTGTTAAGTTTGATAATGGTTTAATTATTGATTCTGTTTGGTTAGTTGAGTTTGCTTCTTTTATAATAACTTCTTTGAATAATAATGTTAATTTATCACCTGATAAGATGTCTTATAGTTTTTATACGGTATCTGTTCCTAGTATTAAGAATTTAAATTATAGTAATTTTGTTAAAAATATTAAGTTATATGAATATCAAGTAGTTAGAAAAGATGAGAAGTGTTTATCTTTTCAAGATATTAAGTATTTGATAGATGTATTATCTAAAATTGAAGATTATGACTTTAAAGTATTACAAGATATTAATAGTACGTTAGCTAAAGAAAAGTTTTGTTTATCAATTAATAAGACTAATGTTGTTTTTAATAAGGAAGAAAAAGCTAATATTGAAAAATTAATGAATGAAGACAATGCTGATTTTATGATTGCGGAATATATTAAAAATAATTTAAAGTGTTATAATAGTCAAGCTAATAAAAATAAACGTCGTTTAATAGAAACTTATGAATTAATTAGAGGATTAGTACATGCTTATAAAGGTAATTATCCTTTGGAAAAGTGTCGTAAGGTCTTTGATATAAAAAGTAAAGAAGAGATTTTAAATGCTTTTGCTATCGCTAATTTTTATATTAATTATATTTATGATGAAGAAAATCTACATAGTTATTTTGATTATTCTTTGTTGCAATTAAATGATTTAAAACCTATGATTATTGATTATGAAACACCTGAATATAAAAGTATTATTAGTGAATTATCTAAGTTAAATAAAAAAGTTGTAGCTATTAATAGACGTATTAATAAGTGTTTACATAATGCCCGACATATTCCTAAAAATAATCTACAAATGTTAGAAGAAAACAGTAAAGGATTAACCAGAGATTGTGCAGAATTAGAAATATTAGTTAATGAAATTAAATCTTTAAGGGAACAACTTAATGATGCCAAAGATGAAAATCGTTATGATTCAAATATTAATAAGACTAAGTTACAATATATTAAAGAGGCAATTGTAAATGGTGGTTTTTATTATGATCCAGATACTACTTATATGATTTTTGATTGTTATAGTAAGCAAGATTATCATCATACTTTTCATCTTGAATTATCTTTAAATACTTTTATTAATATTTTATTGTCTGATTATAATCGTAATATGAGAATTAATTTTTATCAAATGTAACTGTAAAAGCTATTTTACAGTTTTTTTCTTGATAAAAATTAATTTAATAAAAATTAAGATAAAGATTAGGGGTAAAAGATAAATAAGAGGATTAGTAAATTTAGTTACTTTTGGGGCTTGTTTTAAAGGGTTTTCTTGTTTATTAGAATAAGTGTTGGAAAGTTGAGGAATGTCTTGTAAATAGAAATTAATATAGTTGTTAGGAGCATTAAAACCGCTAATCATTTGGTTATTATAAAAAGCAACACTTTCAATTTCACCTAAATTTGCTGAAAGAGTTAGATTAGCAATTAATTGACCTTGTAAGTTATAAACTGATATGTAATTGGTTCCATCACCACCATGACTGGGCCAAGACCAATTACAGTAATATAAATAATCTTGATAATAAGTCCAATCTTGATGAGCAATATAACTATTAGCATTTAAACCTATTATAAAGGGTGTTTTGTTAGTTAATTTTAAATCATTAGTCAGTTGATAACCGTTAATAAATGTTCTGATTAAAAAGGTATTATTATCTTCATTATAAGCTATACTACGAGCTGGTAAATCTATATTGAAAGAATCTAAATATTCAAAGGTTGAGCCATTAAAAATATGAATTATGGTACTACCATTACTATTTAAAACATAGATTTTATTTTCTTTAGAATCATAGGTTGTTCCATTAGCATGGCCTAAACTATGAAAACGATAACTCTTTATTTCTTTTAAATCATCTAGATTATAAACTTTGATTAAGGATTCCGTATCATTATGACCAATAAGAACAATAAATAAATTGTTATTAACAGTTGTAAAACTTTGTAAATTAAAATCTTCAATTTTTTTAATACTAATTATTTTGTTGGTAAGTTCAAGATTTGACTCAGCCAAAGTGGGATTAATAAAGAAAATAAATAAACAAGATAAACAAAAAAGATACTTCATATAAACTCTCCATATAATGATTATAGCTTAATTGATAAATAAGTTCCATAAATTTGTAATCTATATGTTATAATGTAAATATAATAAGGGGTGATTATATGCGCCGAAATGATGAATATGAAAATGGTTTATTTCGTATGGAAAAAAGAGCTTCAAATAAGGTAGGAGTTTTTCTAGTAATAGTCGTAGCACTTATTTTATTAGGTGGTGTTTTCTTTTATTTATATAGTAATAAAGATGGTATTGATTGGTCTTTTTCTTGGCCTTGGGAGAATGGAGAGAATAAAATAGACCAGAGTGATAATCCAGATAATATTAAGTTACCTAATTCTAACTCTTCTAGTAATAAAGAAGAATTGTCGATGCCGTCTTTAAAAGAAGAAGTTTGGGATGGTATGGGTGATTATAAAATTATAGTATCTAATTTGCAAGCTGATGATCATGGATTTACTTTGGATATAGCTTTTGAAGCTTATAGGAATGATTATACTTTTGTTTTGGAAAAAATATTGGTGGATGGTTTTGATACGTCAGTAACTTTAAATAAAAGTGTTGCTAAAGGAGCGCAATTTAAAGAAAATATTCGTATTAATAAATCGGATTTAAATCTGGTTAATGTTAGTAATTTTTCAAATTTAACTTTTTATTATAGGGTAGATACTCCATCTTTATCATTAACGGGATCTGTTATCAAAAAAAGTGTTACTGTTAATAGTATAGTTATGTCTGATAATGTAATTAAAGGATTAGTGGAAATAGACAATTCTAATCAAACAACAGTTAGTTATTATACAACGGTTGATGATAAAGATAATTATTATATTTATTTTGATTTTAAAAATATTAGTTTAAATAAAAAGCAGCAGGTAAGTATTAAGAAATTACTTATTAATGGTAAAATTTATGATTATAAAGATTTTAAGACGGAGATTTATCAAGGGGCTGAGAAAGTTGTTTATTTAATAATCCCTAAATCAGAAGTTAAAACGATAGAAAATTTTACGGTGTCATTTACAATGCTTTGTGAAGTTGATGGAAAAATAACGGCTGTTTATATAACTAATGAATATAGTAATTTTATTGTCAAAATATAATTCCTATGCTATCATACTTTAATAAAAGAAGGTGTCATATGGAAAAGGTATGGTCATTACTTTATAAAGAAGCCAAAAGTAAGCTATCAGCTAAAGAAGTTTCTGTATTTTTTACATTAGGGAACACAGCATGTGCCATTTTAGGAAGTAATAATAAAATTTATGCGGGCAGTAATATATCTTCTAATTCAATAATAAGTTGTAGTGCGGAAAAAAGTGCGGTTATAGAAATGTTTAATGATGGGGAATATGTTATTGATAAAATGGTTCTTTTAAATGAGTTAGAAGAGGTTATTTTACCATCTGATGGATCATTAGAGTATTTGTTAGAATTGAATCCTGAATTTGGTAATATTGATATATTGGTTGATTATGAAAAAGAAAAGGTTATTAAGTTAAGACAACTTATTCCTAAATGGTGGGGAACTTATCGTAATTTTAAATAGAAATTTAGTTTTGACATTTTATTTTACAATATAAATGTAAATAACATACAAGTTATTTACATTTTTTAAATGTAAAGAGATATAATTAAAATATAGAGAAGTAGCAATAATGAATCTCTATGGTTAGATCTTTTAATCTAACAAAAAAGAAGAAAAGGGTAAAGTGATACTGCACCAAGTATGGGGCCACACTTTAAGAAAAAAGAACTAGGTTATTTAGTTCTTTTTTCTTTGAGTTAGTGTGTTATAATCATTACGGAAGGTGATTAAGATGTACGCAGATGTTTTAATTGAATATAGTGCGAAAGCAATAGATAAAACATTTACATATTTAATTCCCGATAATTTAAAAGATGATATAAAGGTTGGAATCAAAGTTTTAGTCCCTTTTGGTAATAAAATAATTAATGGCTTTGTCGTTAAGATAAAAAATGATTATGAAGCAGTTTATGAGTTAAAGGAAATTAGTAGTATAGTTGATAAGCATTTAGTTTTGAATGATGAATTAATGCAAATGGGTGCTTATTTACAAAAGGTTACTTTATGTACCAAAATTACGGCTTATCAAACGATGTTACCAAGTTCTTTAAAAATCAAGGAGCATAAAACAAGTTATTCAAAGTATTTAGTGTATATTAAGTTAGTAGCTAATTACTTGGATGTTCAACAGTATATTTGTGATCATCCTCGTCGTAAAAAACAAATTGAGGTCTTGAATAGATTGTTGAAAGAGGGGAAGGTCTTAAAGAGTAATTTTGATTTAGTGATTGTTAAACAATTATTAAATGAAAAGTTAATTGAAGAAGAAAAAGAGCAAATATATCGAATTAATAATAGTGTGATAACTGATTGTAAATTGTCTTTATCTAAGGAACAAGAACAAGTGCTAAAAAGTATTGAATTAGGTAAGGAAGATGTTTATTTGGTGCACGGAGTAACGGGTTCTGGGAAAACAGAAGTATATATGCAATTAATTGAAAAGGTAGTTAAGATGGGCAATACAGCTATTATGCTAGTTCCTGAGATATCTTTAACAGCCCAGATAATAAATAATTTTTATAATCGTTTTGGCAATGATGTGGCTATTTTTCATAGTGCTTTATCTGAAGGAGAAAAGTATGATGAGTATTTAAAAATATTAAGAGGGGAAGTCCACATTGTAATTGGGACACGTAGTGCCATATTTACTCCTTTAACTAAGTTAGGGATAATTATTATTGATGAAGAACATAGCGAAACGTATAAACAGGATAGTAATCCTCGTTACAGTGCTATAGATATGGCTAAATTTAGGTGTCATTATCATAAAATACCATTAGTTTTAGGAAGTGCAACTCCTTCTTTAGAATCGATGGCGCGTGCTCAAAAAGGGGTTTATAAGTACTTGGTGATGAGTAAGAGGATAGGTAATGCAGTTTTACCAAAGGTTTTTTTGGTTGATATGACCGAAGAAATGAAAAGGCGAAATACAGTATTATCTACAAGTTTAAAAGATAAAATTTTAGATCGTTTAAGAAAGAAAGAACAGGTTATTTTGTTATTAAATCGCCGTGGTTATGCAACTTTTATTACGTGTCGTAACTGTGGCTATACTTATAAGTGTCCTCATTGTGATATAACTTTAACTTATCATAAATCTAGTAATAGTTTAAGATGTCATTATTGTGGTTATGCTTTAATAAAAGATGATGCTTGTCCACAATGTAAGCAAAAGTCTTTAGCTAATTTAGGAGTAGGAACAGAAAAATTAGAACAAGAAATTAATCGTTTAATTCCTGAAGCAAGAACTATACGAATGGATGCGGATACTACTCGTAATAAAGGGGCTCATGAAGATATTATTAAGCGATTTAAAAATTATGAATATGATATTTTATTAGGAACTCAGATGATAGCTAAAGGATTAAATTTTCCTTTAGTAACTTTAGTCGGTGTTATTAATGCTGATGCTACTTTAAATATTCCGGATTTTAGAAGTGGGGAAAGAACTTATGCACTATTATCTCAAGTAGCAGGGCGAGCAGGACGAAGTGACAAGCCTGGGGAAGTTATTATTCAAACAATGAATCCCGATAATTTTACTTTAAAATGTGTAGCTGCACATGATTATAAGCAATTTTATAATTATGAAATGGTTAATCGTCATAAATTGGATTATCCTCCTTATTATTATTTAACAAGTGTCAAAATTGCATCTAAAGATTATGATTTAGCAGCCAAAGAAATTAATAAAGTAAAAAAATATTTAGAAAACAAAATTAGTGAACATAGTAAAATTTTGGGTCCAACAACAGCCGCAATGTTTAAACTTAATAATATTTATCGTTTTCAAATAATTATTAAGTATAAGAAAGATGATAGTTTATTTAAGGCTTTAAAAGATTTAGATGAACTTTATATGCTTAATACCAAGGTAAATATAGAAATAGATAATAATCCTTTACAAGTATAAGTGCAAATAAAAAAACGTTAAACGTTTTTTTATTTGAAATAACGATAAGCTGTATTAGTTTTAAGATCAATATTTTTTAATTTAATCATTTCATCGATTGAAACAAAAGCATAGCCTTGTTCTTGTAATTTATCGATAGCACACAAAGCTCCGTCTACTGATGTTTGATATAAATCGTGAAGAAGAATAATGGCTCCATCTTTGGCTGAATTAATAATATTGTCACATACTTTTTGAGAGTCACGACTTTGCCAATCTAAGGTATCAACATTCCATAATATAAAAGTCATATTAATTTTATTTAATAAATCTTTGTTATAACTGCCATAAGGAGGTCTTAAATACTTAACGTCTTCACCAGTTATTTGTGATATTAATTCGTTCGTATCGTTAATTTCTTTCAGTAATTGTTCATCAGTAAGTTTGGTTAAATTTTTATGATTATAACTATGAGAACCAACTGAGTGACCACTATTGTACATTCTTTTAATTAATTCTTTTTGTGAACTAATACGACTACCAACTAAAAAGAAAGAAGCTTTAGCATTTTTGTTATCTAATTCATCTAAAAGAAAAGTAGTGACTTTGTAATTGGGTCCATCATCAAAAGTTAGAGCCACCAGCTTTTTATCTTGAAAGAAACTTTCATCACGAGGAGTACTAGGCGTTTGAGTTGGCGGTTGTTGTTCTTCAACTTGTGGAAAAGTAAAGTACTGATTATTTAAAAATTGGGATGTATCATCATAAGTTAAAGGGATGCGAAAATCTGTCTCATCATCACTAACTTTAAAAGGTGGAATAATAATATTAAGTTCATCTTCACTAAAAGATAATAAAATATCTTTTCCAAAATCAGCTAAATAGTCTTTTATTATGTTATCATCATATAGATTTAAGTCTTGCTCTTTATCTTTTAAGTATTGATAACATTTATCTTTTAATACACTGTATAGTTCTTGATCTATTAAATCATTAATTGTAAGCTCTGTATTATCTTTACTATTAATATAAAGCATAAGATCATTGAAATAAAAATCACGATTAAGACCTGTATATGAATAAGATCTAATTTGAACAGAATAAATATCATTTTTAATAGTATAGTTATAATCTATATTAAGTTCGTTTTTTTCATTACTTTTTTTATCAATTTTTTTAAGGAATTTATCTTTTTCTTCATCAATAATTTTATTTATTTTTTTATTTATTTCGTTATTACTAAAAACGGGATAATTAATTTGCATATTATAATTATCATTATTTTTATGAATAGTTTCATTATCGATTGTAAATGAACTATGATTAAATATTAGAATATTAATAATAACTAAGATAATTATTAAAATAATAAGTATTATAGCTAATGTAAAAATTTTATTTTTTTTAAAAAAATTTAAATATTCATTCATAGGCATCCTCTTAAATATAATATACCACAGATTTTTTTAGAGGGTATATAAAAAGAAGAATTATTTTTCTTCTTCATAGCTTTGACATATTGTGTTATACATTGTATTTTCATTTCTAATGTCTTTACTTACTTGAATTTTACTAAGATTACAAGACATGCCATCAATACAATGGACACAGTCAGTTACTGAACAATCTATTTTTTGATTGTAATAAGTATTGTTTTCCATAATATCACCATTTATATTATTAACTTTTAATAATATTTTATACATTAAACTTATGAATTATTAAACATAGAATATATTAGGTGAGTTTATGAATTTTGATGATAAATTTTTTTCTAAGGTCGAAAAGAAAACGAAAGTAGATAAGGATACTATTATTTCTTTAGCTACTAAGTTGCAACAAGGTAATTTACGTGATGAAGATTCTTTAAGAGAGGTTATTGCGACATTATCAACGTTAACAGGTAAAAGTGTTTCCAAAGAAAAAGAAGATAAGATTATCGAAACAATCTTGAAAGGAAAAGTTCCTAAAAGTGTAGATAAAATGTTTTAATTATTATATACTATTTTTAGGTGATGCAAATGACAGATATTGAAATAGCACATAAGATGAAGATGGATAAAATAGAGGATATTGCGGCTAAATTAGGTATAAAGGATAAGATAGAGTTATATGGTAATTATAAAGCTAAGATTAATAGTGATGATTTAAATAGGAATGAAAAGGGAAAGTTAATATTAGTAACAGCAACATCACCAACACCATATGGTGAAGGTAAAACGACAGTTTCAATTGGTTTGTTAGATGCTTTATGGCAAAATGGTTATAAAGCAATAGCGTCACTACGTGAACCTTCTTTAGGACCGGTTTTTGGAATTAAAGGAGGAGCAACAGGTGGCGGGTATTCTCAAGTAGTGCCGATGGAAGATATTAATTTAAATTTTACAGGGGATTTTCATGCGATAACAGCAGCTAATAATTTGATTTGTGCTGCAATTGATAATCATCTTTATCAAGGAAATTTATTAAATATTGATGAAAATAAAATAGTATTTAATAGATGTTTAGATGTAAATGATCGAGCTCTTAAGAATTTGACTATCAATAGTAAAGATTATCAACGTGAAGAAAAGTTTGATATAACAGCAGCAAGTGAGATAATGGCTATTTTATGTTTAGCTAAAGATATTAATGATTTAAGAGATAAATTAGATAATATTTTATTTGCTTATACTAAAGAGGGAGAACCTTTATTTGTTAAAAGTTTAAAGATTACAGGATCTTTATTAGTATTATTAAAAGAAGCTATTAAACCAAATTTGGTGCAAACTCTAGAACATAATCCAGTAATTATTCATGGGGGACCATTTGCTAATATTGCGCATGGTTGTTCTAGTATTATAGCAACTAATACAGCTTTAAGTTTGGGCGATTATTGTGTAACTGAAGCGGGATTTGGTAGTGATTTAGGAGCTTTAAAATTTTATGATATTAAATGTCGCTTAAATAATTTAAAACCAGATGTTGTAGTATTGGTTACGACAATAAGAGCTTTAAAATATAATGGTGATGAAGATATTAAAAAGGGTATATCTAATTTAGAGGCTCATATTAATATAGTTAAAAATATGACTAATAATTTAATAGTTTGTTTAAATAAATTTGCTAATGATAGTGAAGAAGATATTAATTATGTTAAGAATTTTGTTACTAATTTAAATATTAATTTTTCTATATCAACAGCATATGTAGATGGTGGAAAAGGCGCTCTTGATCTAGCTAAACAGGTTGTAAAAATGAGTAATGAAGTAAATAATGAGAAACATGAATTATATAGTTTAGATAAGCCTTTACAAGATAAAATAGCTACGATCGTAAAAGATATTTATAAAGCTAATCAAATTAATTATCCTGAAAAAGTATTAAAGGAAATGGAGTTATTAGAAAAGCATAACTTGGACAAGTTACCTATTTGTATTGCTAAAACGCAATATTCGATTTCTGATAATAAGGATCTTTTAGGTTATCCTAAGAATTATGATGTTACAGTGCAAAATATTAAGTTATATAATGGGGCAGGTTTTATTACTATATATTTAGGTAATATTATTACAATGCCTGGTTTACCAAAAGTACCTAATTATGAAAAAATAGATTTAGTAGATGGCGAAGTAGTTGGTTTATCATAATAAAAGACTTTATAAGTTGTTTATAAAGTCTTTTATCTTTCTTGAATTTTAACTAATTTGGCTTGAACAACAATACGCATACCTGTAGTATTATAACAAGTAGATAAGGTAAGGATTTTATCATTAGTATTAACATCAATCCCAAAGTTATAAATACTTCGTTCTTTCATCGTCTTTAAAAATTGCTCATAAGATTCATCACTACTAAAATCAGTTGTTATGTAATATGATTCAGCTTTTATTTTGTAGATTGAGAAAATTTGCCACATGGTATTATATTTTAGAGTAGATAATTGAATGATTTGATTATCAGAATTAGTGTACCATTTACGATTTAAAACGTTACCTAAGGAACCAAACATTAAGTTATCTTTACGGCTATGGCCATAGATGACAATATTAGGATTAAGGGTATCAAAATTATCACGATAATCAGCAAAGATCCAACCAGCTATATTAGATGATTTATCGAAAGCGTGTTTTAAGTAAAAGTCGTTGTCTTGAGCTTGAACAACAGGGTAGTTAACTTTGGTATTATTAACAATTAACCAACCAACAGTATCTTCATTTTGTTTGACTATCTCTGTTAAATCAACAGAAGATAAAGGAGTATTTACATATTTCCAATAAAGAGCAAATTTATCAGAACTATTTTGATTATTAGTGGTATTTGATTCAATATTAGGATTATCTTCAGGTTGAAGATTATAAATTTCTCCTTCATTGGGAATATATTCAATAGGTGTTTCTTCTTTTATACCATTACTTAAATTACTTATATTAATACCTTGTATAAACCAATTAATTATAGCAATACTGGTTAGGGCAAAGACAAAACTAGATGCAATAACACTATATTTATATATTTTATATTTTTTAGTTTCTTTAGGTGCAAATTTATAATATAGTTTATTAATGGCAAAAGTATTTAATTTAGATTGATATTGTAAGTAATTAGTTTTACTAATATGAATTTTTTCTATTTTACCAATACGTTGATTAGAAAGACTCTTACGAACTTTCGTATTTTTAACATTACTTAAATTAATTAAAGCAATTTTATTTAAGTTATATAATTGGCGACCAAATTCGTCACTTTCAACATTTAATTTGATATTTTTCATTTTGGTAATATCACGAGGTTTAAAAAAGTGAAATCTCTTTTTAATATTTGTTTGTTCAATATTAGTTACTTTTTGAGAAGAATAGTTCTTTAAAGCTTTACGATTATTGATTAAATCATCTAATTTAATAATAACAGTATCATATAGTGATTTTTTCTTTTTAAGAGAAGGTAAATCGCTTTCTTCATCTATTTTAGCTCTTAAGTCACTTATTTTAAGACGAATTGTTTCACTAAGACTAGGAGCTTTTTTAGGTAATTCAAGTTCTTGATTATTTTTTTTAGAATTTAAAAGTCTAAACATACTAGTATTACTTAGTTTTTCTTCATTAGTTTGACTTGTTTTTATATCTGTTGGATTATTATCTTCTTTATTTTTAGCATTAAGTATTTTAAATTGCATAGTTTTACTTAATTCTTCAGTATCTTGTTTAGCATAATTAAGTAGTTCTTTTTTTTCTTTTTTCTTGAGCGTTTGTTGAGGAGTTAATTGTTCAATACGTATGTTGTTGTTGGACTTAGAATCGTTTTTATTATTCATATTGAACACCTCTTTATTTTAATTAATATATATTATAGCATAATATGTGTAAATATTAAATATAAAAAAATTTAAATTTTTAGTTCTAAACGAAAAATAATACCATAAACTTAATTAGAAATGATAGGGGTGTTATATTTGAAAGATAACAAAATAATAGAATCTATTTCGAAGAGGGGTAATGGTGAAATTTATTTGGGGGTTGTTGGTGCAGTAAGGACTGGTAAATCGACTTTTATTAAGCGATTTATTGAAAATTTAGTTGTACCAAATATTACCGATGATTATGAGAAAAAGCATTGTTTAGATGAAATACCACAAAGTGCACAAGGAAAGACTATTATGACGACTGAACCAAAATTTGTGCCTTCTAATGGAGCTAAAATTAAAGTAGATGAATTTGAAACTAATATAAAGTTAATTGATTGTGTCGGTTATATTATCCCTGGTTCTAATGGTTATGAAGATGAAAATGGTAATCCACGAATGGTTTTAACACCTTGGTTTAAAGAACCAGTCAACTTTGAAACAGCTGCTGAAATTGGAACAGAAAAGGTCATTAAAGATCATGCGACAATAGGAATTGTTGTGACGTCAGATGGATCATTTGGAGAAATTCAACGTGAAAGTTATATTGAAGCGGAACAAAAAGTTATTAGTGAATTAAAAGAAATTAATAAGCCATTTATTGTTGTATTAAATACAAGTCATCCTGAAGATGTAGCTACTAAAGAATTAGCTCGTAGTTTAAAAGAAGAACACAATGTTCCCGTGTTACCAATTAGTGTTGAATCAATGACAGAGTATGAAATTTATGATATTTTAAAAGCCGCTTTATATGAATTCCCAGTCTTAGATATTCAAATAAGTTTACCAGAATGGGTTCATATTTTGAGTAATACTCATCCAGTAAAAGAAGAGTATTTGACTAAGATTAAGTCAAGTATGTTAAAGGTTAGTAAATTAAAAGATGTTGATGAAATTTTAGAATATTTTAAAGATAGTAAGTATATTTCTAAAGCTTATATAAGTAATGTAGATACAGCCACAGGAATTGTTAATGTTAATTTAGATAGTGAAGATTCATTATATAATGAAGTGCTTAATGAAATGATGGGGGATACTGTAAATACCAAAGCAGGAATGCTTAAGATATTTAGTTCTTATAAAGAAACTAAGGAAGAAACTGATATTTTAAAAACAGCTTTAAGAACAGCTAAACAAACAGGATATGGAATTGTTTATCCAACTTTAAAAGAAATGCAATTAGATACGCCAGAAATTATTAAACAAGGAAGTAGATTTGGGGTTAAGTTAAAAGCCACAGCAGCTTCTTATCATATTATTAAAGCAGATGTGGTCAGTGTCTTTGAACCGATTATTGGTAGTGAGTTACAAAGTAAAGAATTAATCAATTATTTAATGAAAGATTATGAGACAGATCCAGCTAATATTTGGCGTAGTGAAATATTTGGTCGTAGTTTAGATGTTATAGTTAAAGAAGGTATTCAAGCGAAACTTTCTGTGGTACCGGAAGCTACGAGATATAAATTAGCTCAAACAGTTACTAAAATAGTTAATAAGGGATCTAATAATTTAATTGCCATAGTATTGTAGTTTACTATGGCTTTTTTTTATTTTTTATATTATAATAGATTCATAATAGGAGGCTATGTAAATGAATAATTGCCCAAAATGTGGAAATCCTTTACAGGTAGGAGTGAGTACTTGTCCAATATGTGGAACTAATGTAGAAAGTGCACAAACACCTGTAGCTACAGGTTCTGTAGCTAATGAAACAAAAAATCAAAATGTTACTACAATTAATAGTGTAAGTAAACCTATTAAAGAAAATGAAATTAAAATGACACCAACGCCAAATAATGCTAAAACAGTAAATGTTGTTAAACCAGTTGAAAATGTTGGTAGTCAACAACCTATAAATGTTCAACCCGTAAGTAATGCGCCAGTAAATAATGTGGTTAGTCCTAGTCCGGTTCAAGTAGCAAATCAACCTGTGCAAAGTCCTACTGTTAGTCCAGTAGTAGAACCAGTAGCACCAACAGTGACACCGACTGTCACATCTGTACAAGTAGCACCAACAGTAACAAATATGCAATCTGCCCCAAGTATTCCATCTTCTTTAAATCAGGTTAGTGCTCCAAGCGTTTCCCCTCAGCAACCTTTAGTTACTGATGAACCTAAAAAGGGTGGTAAATTTAATAAGAAAGCAATTTTAGTTGTGGCAGTTGTTGTTATATTATTAGTGGGAGCTGTTGGCGGATATATGATGTTTGGGCACCAAAAAAATAATTTGCAACAACAAAATAATCAGCCTACGGCAGTTCAAACATCGGCAGTTATCTCTAATGGCTATAAATTTAATTTAGAAAAAGATTGGTCCGTAAATGAAGATGGTGAAAACGTAGTTGTTATTAATGATGGTGAAACTATTTTTGTTAAGTTAGCTCATAGTAAT
>CANRLI010000016.1 GCA_947631475.1 uncultured Bacilli bacterium
ACTATATAAAGGAAATAAATCGTTTACAAGATGAAGTGGCTAGTTTAACAAAGGATGCTGATAATCAAAAAAAAGAACATGATATTTTAGAAAAAACATGTAATGAGCAGGCTGAAAAATTAAAAGCAATGCAACAAAAAGCTACTTTAAGTAAAAATGAAGCTCAAACTTTACAAAGTGAAAATAAAGCTTTAAGAAAAGAAATAGAAAAATTAAATACTAATGTCAGTGATTTACAAGCGCAGAGTGCTAAATTAAAGGAAAATGTAGAGTTTTTAACTAATGCTTCAGAAGTAGAAAGGCAAACCCAAAAAGAAATAGATGAATTATTATTATCTAAATTAATAAGTAAATCAGCAACGATGGAAGAATTAGTAGCCTTTTTGCGTGATAATAATCATGAGGGCGATGCGAAGACGATACATGATAGTTTGTTAAGATTAAAGAAATTAGTTAATGTATCGAAAGCAATAGTGGGTGATGATTTAGTCTATGATATTGCTTTTCCGAAGATAGAGACGGATAATATTTTTAATATTAAAGTGAAACCTGGTTGTGCGTGTTATGATATTTTGTTGTTAGGTGATATGCATATTCTTTCTTTTAAAATGCAATTGATTGAAGATTATTATAAAATATTAAATTACTGTGCTGAAAATAATGTAAAATTAATAATAGATGTAGGCGATTTTTTTGGTTTTAAAAAGTCATTTATTAATGATAGATTAAATGGATTAACAAAATGCAAGAAGATTGTTGATGAAACAATTACTAAGCTTCCTTATTATGAGGGAATATATCATGCTTTATTAGGTGGTAATCATGATAGTTTAGCTTGTAATTTGGGTTTTGATCCAATAAAGATGTTGACGGAAGAACGAGATGATTTTATTTCTTTGGGATATAATCATGCGATGGTTACTTTTAATGGACAACGTAGTATACTTTCTAATTTTATGGTTCATCATATAAATGAAAAATTTCCTGATCCTGTAATGGCAGATAAGTATGATAATGAAAAATTATTAAAAGTATTAAATACTTATTATGCTAGTAATAATTTGAGTAGAGATGATAGTTATATTGATATATTAGGACATTTTCATCGTAGTGGTCTTGATATGGCAAATTCGATTTGTCGTGTGCCATCTTTACGTTATGATAGAGTTAATAATGGGGCTTGGCATTTGAAAGTTTATTTAGATGAAGAAGCTAAAATAAAGCATATGGTATTTATGCCGTTGGATGTTCATAGTAAGATCTTACCAATAACCGAAATTGGGTACCAAAAGTTAGTTTTAAAATAATTATGAATATTTTGGCATATAGTTTAAAAAGAGTTGACAAGGATGGTAATTTAGTTTATAATCTTACTTGTTATTGAAAAGAAAGCGATGTATCCACATCCACCTGATTGTAGTGAGTTGCGATAGGTAAAGAGCTGAATAAAAATTATTTTATTTAAGTTTTAATGGGTGGATACTAGGTGTTCGCCCTTTTTAATTGTGTGGAGGTGCTTAGTATAGCAAAAGATAAAAATGAAATGCCAATCAATGAACAAATAAAAGTGGCAGAATTAATGGTAATTGGTCCAAATGGAGAACAAATGGGTGTTAAACGATTAGAAGATGCATTAACGCTAGCTAATTATGCTGGATTGGATTTAGTTTTAATGAGTGGTAATGCGGTTCCTGCTGTTGGAAAAATTATGGACTATAATAAATACCGTTATGAGAAACAAAAGAAACTTAAAGAGTCACAAAAAAAGCAACGTGAAAGTAATAAAGATGTTAAAGAATATCAATTAAGTCCAAATATTGATATTCATGACTTTAATACTCGTAAAAAGAATGCCTATGACTATTTAGTAAAAGGACATAAGATAAAGGTTTCGATTCGTTTTAAAGGAAGAAGAATTGATCGTCCTGAGTTAGGCAAAGAGGTTATGTTGCGTTTTGCTGATGAATTAAGTGATGTTTCAGTAATTGAGGCACAACCTAAATTAGAAGGTCGTACAATGATTATGCTATTAGCACCAAAAAAATAATATAAGAAAGAGGAAGTAGATTATGGGAAAATGTAAACAAAAAACACATAAAGCATCTAGTAAAGTTCTTAAAGCTAAAAAAAATGGAGAATTAGTATATAAAAAATCAAATGGCAATCATAAGACTGCTAAAGATTCAGCAAAATCTGTAAGACAAAGAAGAAATAAGGGTGTATTAGGAAAAGGAGATACTAGACGTCTTAAAGACTTTATCTAGTAAGAGAGGGGAAGTTTAAAATGACAAGAGTTAAAGGCGGAAATATTGCTAAAAATAAAAGAAGAAAAGTTTTAAAAGCTGCTAAAGGTTATTTTGGTTCAAAACATAGATTATTTAAAACAGCTCAAGAACAAACATTCCATAGTGGAGTTTATGCTTTTAGAGATAGAAGAGCAAATAAAAGAAATTTCAGAAAATTATGGATTCAAAGAATCAATGCCGCATGTCGTGAAAATGACATTAGTTATTCTAAGTTTATTGATGGTTTAAATAAGGCTGGTATTGAAGTAAATAGAAAGATGCTAAGTACTATTGCTATAGATGACCCTAAAGCTTTTGCTGAACTTGTTAAAGTTAGTAAAGCAGCTTTAGAAGGTAAGACAGTTTCTTTAAAAAAAGTAGATAAAAAAGAAGATAAAGAAGTAGCAAAGAAAACTGAAACGACTGACTATTCTAAAATGACTGTTGCTGAATTAAAGGGAATAGCTAAAGAAAAGGGTATTGCTAATTATACGGCAATGAAAAAAGCTGAATTATTAGAAGCTATTAAGTAATCAAAAATGATTACTTTTTTTGAGCTTAAATAAGCTTTTTTGGTTGACTTTTATTGAATAATTTTAAATCTTAATGTATAATGAGAATTAGTATAATATGGAGTGATGAAGATGCGTAAGATAATGGCATGTTTGGATGTCGGTTCAAATACTATTAAACTTGTAGTAGGGGAAATGGTAAAAAAGAAGTTAAATGTATTAGCTGTTGCTGACGCTTCATCAGTTGGGGTAAAAGAAGGAATAGTTGAAGATGCTAATCGATTATTAGAACCTTTAAAAAATGTTATACAAAAATGTGAAGAAGTTATTGGGTTACCCATAAGACAAATGATAGTTAGTGTACCTGCTACTAATGCTGTTTTCTCAATTGTTACAGGGAGCGTTCATATTAATAATGAAGGCAATATGATTGAGGGAAAAGATGTTATTAGAGTAATGCAAAATGCAGTAAAAAGTAAAAAACAAGATGGTTTAGAATATATTTCGATGATGCCAACGAGTTTTGCATTAGATGATAATCGTATAGTTAAAGATCCTAAAGGGTTAACTTCTAAAGAATTATCAGTTAGAGGTGTTATGGTTTCTACACCGAAAAAGAATATTTATCCAGTCTTGGCGTGCTTGGAAAAATTAGGCATAGATGTTTTAGATATCTCTTTATCAGCAATTGGAGATTATTTTGAATTTAAAAATAAAGAATATGATAAAAATGTGGGTGTAGTCATAGATATAGGACATGATATTACGACAATGGCAGTCTTTAATAAAGGAGTATTAACTAATACAAGTGTAATACCTTTAGGTGGCAAAAACATTGATAATGATATATCATTTGTTTATAAAATAGGTTTAGAAGAGGCAAGAGATTTAAAAGAAAATTTTGCTTTAGCTCATAAAAATATGGCTCAAGCTAGTGATGTTGTTGAACTTGATACTAAATCTTCACAGAAGATAAGAATTAATCAATTTGAGATTAGTGAAGTGGTAATGAGTAGGATTAGTGAAATACTTAATATAGCGAAGAAAGAGATAAACCACTTAACAAAAAAGGAAATAAGTTATATAATATTGACAGGAGGATTAACTGAGTTTAAGGATTTTAATATTGTTGTTCAAGAAGTTTTTGGAAATGAAGTTGTAATAGGCAATATTATGGAAATAGGTGTTAGAAATAATAAATATAGCGCTTGTTTGGGATTACTTAAATTCTATGCTTATAATGCAAAGTTAAAAGATAAGGATTATTCAATATTTACAATAGATGAACAACAAATATTAAGTGGCGCTAGTGTTAATAGCCAAGATGATAGCATTATTGGAAAGTTGTTCGGTTATTTATTTAATGGTTAATGAGGAGGATTAAAGATGCAAGATTTAGAAAGAGATCAGATAGCAAAGATAAAGGTTATTGGTGTTGGTGGCGGAGGTTGCAATGCTGTTAACCGAATGATAGAATCTGGTGTTGGTGGCGTAGAATTTATTGTTGCTAATACGGATTTGCAAGTTTTAAATGGTAGTAAAGCTGAAACAAAGTTACAAATAGGTAAAAGTATTACTGAAGGATTAGGAGCAGGAGCAAATCCGGAAATTGGCCGTGAAGCTGCTTTGGAAAGTAAAAAGGAAATTGAGGAAGCTTTAGCGGGAGCTGATATGATATTTGTTACTTGTGGTTTAGGTGGAGGTACCGGAACAGGTGCTGCGCCAATTGTTGCAGAAATTGCCCAGGAACAAGGGGCTTTGACAGTAGGTATTGTTACAAAACCATTTAAGTTTGAAGGCCGTAAAAGAATGGAACAAGCTGAAGTTGGCTTAGAAGAATTAAAAAAACATGTTGATACAATAATTGTTATTCCTAATGATCGTTTAAGAGATATGATTGATAGAACAACGCCAATGCTTGAAGCATTTAAAGAAGTTGATAATGTTTTACGTAGAGGTGTTCAATCAATATCTGATTTAATTGCAGTTTCTGGTTTAGTTAATCTAGACTTTGCCGATGTTAAAGCAGTAATGCAAAATAGAGGTAATGCGATTATAGGTATTGGTATTGGTGTTGGCGAAGATCGTGCCATTGAAGCGGCTAAACAAGCAGTGGCATCACCACTTCTTGAAACAACAATTGATGGAGCAACAGATGCTATTATTAATATAACAGGTGGTAATTCACTAACTTTATTTGAAGCTGAAGATGCTGCTGAAGTTGTAAGAAACGCTGCTAATACAGATATTAATACAATATTTGGTGCGGTTATTAATGAAAATTTAAATGATGAAGTAATCGTAACAGTAATAGCGACTGGTTTTGATGATTCAAGAGAACAAATTGGTGGAGGTTTAGACAATGATTTACCAACTAATCCTTCTTATATGAGAGATGAAGACGATTTTGATAATGTAGATATACCACCATTCTTAAGAAATAGAGACGATTTTTAAAAATTGTCTTTTTTTTATTTTATTTTAAAAAAATGTGGTATACTTTTAATAGTATTATCGAAAGGGGTGAACAAAGCATGAGATGTAAAATATGTGGCTCAGAATTACCACCTGGAGCAACAGTTTGTCAGGTATGTGGAGTTACTGTTGATAATAATGATTTTGTCAACAATTCTTTTGCTAGTGGAATGAATAATAATTTTAATTCTCAAAATAACACTTTTTTTCAAGCTGGTAAAGTCGAAACACCAGTAAATAATACTAATTATAATTCGGCTTATTTACAAAATATAAATACAAATAATAATTTATATAATCAAAATAATGAAGTAAATCAGTCAAAAAATTCTAAAATAAGTATTTTGCAAATTATAATTGTTTTTTGTACTATTGCGATATTAGTAGGTGGGGGCTTTTTTTTAAGCAAAATGATTTTTAATGAAGAAAAGCCTCATAATGATAATAATAACGAAGAAATAATTTTTGGTAATGATAAAGAAGATGATGAAACAACAAATCCAGATGGTAATCAAGATGAACCAACTCCCGAAGAACCTAATAATCAAGATGTTTATACTTCTTTTTATGGCTATAAATTTAAACTACCAGAAAATTATGTCCCAACGATTGAAGAAGAATATATGACTTTATTAAGTCAGACTGATCGTACGCAAACTATTTTAGCTATCTATCCTACTTATCCATATCAAACTTATTATACGGAAGCTGAAGAAGTTAAAAGGCAATGGGAAGAACGCGGTTATGTAATAAATAATTATGAAGAAAAAAATTATGGTACCTCAAAATGGTTAGTATTTGATTGTTCTTATAATGATGCTAGATTAAATATTGCTTATCGTCCTTTTTTTGGCGAAAACAATACTATTGAACTTATAATAATAAATTATGGTACTATTTCTAATGAAGAGATATTTAATAAATTAGAGAAAATGCTTGAAGATACTATCTTGGACGACAAGACAGCAGTTGAAGTTACACCAAGTGTTGAACCAACAATTAATACAAATATTGGTAAAATATAAAAACGATGTAAATTCGTTTTTTTTTGACTTTTTTCATCTTTGAGAAGTGTTAATTTAAAACTGGTGATATTATGAAAGTATATTTAGATGTTGTTGTAATAATTAATTTTATATTTGATTTGATATTGCTGATGAGTGTAAATTATATTTTGAAAAGAAATGTTAAGTTATCAAGATTATTAATAAGTTGTTTAGTCGGAAGTGTTACGTTATTTGTTTTAATTTTTAAAATGAATAATATAGTAATGTTGATATATAAATTTGGGGTATCAATTATTATGTTAATAGTAGCTTTTGGTTATAGAGATTTTAATTATTTTAAAAAGAATCTTTTATATTTTTATTTAGTTAGTATGTTAATGGGTGGAGGAATATATTTTTTAAATAGTCAATTTAGTTATACTAATAAGGGGTTAGTTTTTAATAATTCGGGTTTAAAAGTTAGTTATACAATTATTTTAGTTATTAGTTTAGTTATATATTTTAAGTATATGGTATCTTTTAAATATTTAAAAAATAATTATAGTAATTATTATAAGTGTAAGCTATATTTTGATGATGAACACTTTGTAGTTGTTAATGCTTTTTTAGATACAGGGAATAAGTTAGTTGATCCTTATTCTAATAAAAGTATTGTTTTAATAGATGGTAAAAAAGTTAAAAATATGAATATTAAAACACCAATATATGTTCCATATAATTCATTAAATAATCATGGATTATTAAAGTGTTATAAAGCTTTAAAATTGGAAATAGATGGTAAGATGTTTGATAAGTTTTTAGTAGGAATTAGTGAGAAGAATTTCTTTTTGGATGGTATAGATTGTATTATTAATAGTCAAGTAATGGAGGGATTGAAATGAAGAATTTATTGGCTAAAATATGGTTATTTTTAAAGAGTAAGTATAATCAGTTTTTCTTTGTTGGTAGTAGTGATATTCTACCACCTCCTTTAAAACAAAATGAGGAGATTAATTATTTAATAAAAGCTCAACAAGGTGATGAAAATGCCCGAAATAAATTAATTGAACATAATTTACGATTAGTGGTTTTTATTGCTAAAAAGTATGAGAGTTCTTTAGATACTTTGGAAGATTTAGTTAGTATTGGTTCAATTGGCTTGATTAAGGGAATTAATACTTATAAGATTGATAAAAATATTAGATTGGCAACATATGCTTCACGTTGTATTTCTAATGAAATTTTAATGTATTTAAGAAAAAATAAGAAAAGAGTAAATGATATAAGTTTTGAAGAAGCTTTGACTTATGATGCGGAAGGAAATGAATTGCATTTAGAAGATATTGTGGGAACTGCAGAAGATATAACCTATAAAGAATATGAAAAAAAGGTTGATATCGAGTTACTGAAAGATTATTTAAATAATTTAAATGAAAGAGATAAACAAATAATGATTATGCGATATGGTCTTTATAATACAACAGAATATACTCAAAAAGAGGTAGCTGAAATATTGGGTATTAGTCAATCTTATATTTCACGTATTGAGAAAAAGGTAATACGAAAATTAAAAATGCATTTGGAATAAATATTTAATTATGCTATACTTAAAAAGATAGTAGGAGTTGAAACCAATGGCTTTTTTAAATATTGAAAAAACTGATCAAAGGCATGAAGAAAAGACCAATAATAAAGAAAATAATTTGACAAATGAGGAAGTTATTAAAAATGAAGTTTCGTTAGGGATTTGTATTGGGGCAACTATAGGAGAAATTATGATTGTTTTAGTAATTATTTATCTTCTTATTTTAGTTGCTTTAAATGTCTTTCATTTTAAAGTTAATATTTTTCCTTTATTAGAAGAATATTCGCTAAAGGAATATAATATGGCTATTAGAAGATGTTTTGTGATGTTATCAGGCTTTTTAATAGCTATTTGTTTAGTTTTAAAGTTTGTGATTAATAATGCTATTAAAACAAGATTTGTTAAGAAATATTTAAAAAAACTAAATGTTTATTTGTATGATGTTTTTATATTAGTTATTAATACGGGATTATATATTTTTATTGCTTGGATATTTTTTAAAATAGTTAATGATATACATGCGGATATTTTGTTGATGAATTTTATAGAAAATGTAAATGTCGATACGATAAATATATTTAAGTATGTAATTGTGGTGATAATCGCTATTTTTGGAGTATTAAATAGTTTTGCAGGAATAGGGATTAATCATCAAAGAAATAAGTTTATTTTGGAAGATTATTTTTAGGATTAAATCAATTCTGGAGAATTGGTTTTTATTGTTTTAAAAGCAATTATTTATGATATAATTATAATAGGTGTTAAAGAATGAATATATATGGTATTAAAAGGGAAGATTTAGAACAATATTTCATAGATATGAATGAAAAAAAGTTTAAAGCTTTACAGGTTTTTGAATGGCTTTATCTTCATAATGTAGATTCATTTTATAAGATGACCAATATAAAAAAAGAATTACAAGATAAATTAAATAGAGATTTTTCTTTGGATATGATAGCGATTGTTAAAAAACAAGAAGATAAGTTAGTTAAGAAGTATTTGTTTAAATTATTTGATAATAATTATGTAGAAGCGGTTTTAATGCAACATGATTATGGTTTATCAGTATGTATCAGTAGTCAAGTAGGTTGTAATATGGGGTGTGCTTTTTGTGAATCGGGAAGATTAAAGAAGGTTCGCGATTTAGGGGCATATGAAATGGTTATGCAGATAATGTTAATAGAAAGAAATATCAAAAAAAGGATATCTAGTGTTGTTATTATGGGAATTGGTGAACCTTTAGATAATTATGATAATGTCTTGGATTTTATTAAGATTATTAATGATCCGAAGGGTTTAGCTATTGGTGCAAGACATATTACTTTATCAACTTGTGGGTTAATACCTAAAATTAAGGATTTAATGGAAGAAAGTTTACAAATTAATTTAGCGATATCTTTACATGCTGCTAATTCAGAACTAAGAGATAAGCTAATGCCTGTCAACAAAGCGTATAAACTACCTAGTTTAATTGATACTATTAGTGAATATATTGCAAAAACACATAGACGAGTAACCATCGAATATGTTATGCTTGATAGTGTAAATGATAAAGAAGAAGATGCTAATAATTTAGCAGATTTATTAAAAGGGATGAATGTCTATGTTAATTTAATTCCTTATAATGAAACTAATCATTTTGAATTTAAAAGATCGAGTAAAGAAAAGATTATGAAATTTTATGATATTTTAAAAAAGAAAGGAATTAATGTCACGATTCGTAAAGAGTTTGGCAGTAATATTGATGCGGCTTGTGGGCAGCTAAGAAGTAAAGAGGTGAAAGCATGAAAACATTTTATTTAACTGATTCAGGTAAGGTAAGAGATCATAATGAGGATTCGGTTACTATTTTAAAAAATGCTAATAATGAATATTTATTAATTGTGGCTGATGGAATGGGTGGCCACCGAGCAGGGGAAGTTGCTAGTTCCATGGTTGTGACACATTTAGGCAAAAGATTTTTAGATGCTGATACGGTTGGTAGTAAATTAGATGCTATTAATTGGATGAAAGATAATATAAGTGAAATTAATCAAGAGATTATTGATTATACGAAGGAAAATCCTGATAGTATGGGAATGGGTACAACTACCGTAATGGCTCTTTTAACTGATTCTTATTTAATATTTGGCAATATTGGGGATTCATCAGGTTTTGTCTTAAAAAATGGTAAACTAACAAAAGTTACGCATGATCACACTTTAGTAAATTTACTGGTGGCAGCAGGGGATTTAACCGAAGAAGAAGCTAAATATCATCCAAAAAGAAATGTCTTAATGAAAGCTTTAGGTAGTAGTGAAAAAGCGGAGATTGATGTTTTTGATGTTGATACTAATGTCGATGGTATTTTACTATGCAGTGATGGATTAACTTCAATGTTAACTAAAGAACAAATTGAAAAAGTCTTAAATGATGAAGAATTAGAAATAGAAGAACAAGTAATTAAATTAATTAGAAAAAGTAATGCTAGAGGGGGAACTGATAATATCTCAGTGGCGTATTTAAGTCTTGAAAGCGGTGACGAAGAATGATAATGAAGGGGCAAAAAATAAATGATCGCTATCAGATAATTAAATCAATTGGCGAAGGTGGTATGGCAAATGTTTATTTAGCCTACGATACTATTTTAGATAGAGATGTAGCCGTTAAAGTATTAAGAGGAGA
This sequence comes from uncultured Bacilli bacterium, assembly GCA_947631475.1. Taxonomy (GTDB): domain Bacteria; phylum Bacillota_I; class Bacilli_A; order RF39; family UBA660; genus Coprovivens. The sequence continues at coordinate 10,508 of CANRLI010000016.1, forward strand.
TTTATCTAATGATGAGAAATTTGTAAGAAGATTTCAAAGAGAAGCTCTTAATTCAAGTAGTTTAAGTCATCCTAATATTGTTGAAGTATATGATGTTGGTGATGATAATGGACAATACTTTATTGTTATGGAGTATATTGAAGGTAAAAATTTAAAAACTTTGTTAAAAAAACGAGGTAAGTTGACGGTCTCAGAAGTTATAGATATTATGAGTCAAATAGCGGATGGTCTTTCAGTAGCGCATGATTCTTATATTATTCATCGTGATATTAAACCGCAAAATATTATGATATTAGAAAATGGTTTAGTTAAGATAACAGATTTTGGAATTGCAATGGCGATGAATGCAACTCAACTGACACAAACAAATTCAGTTATGGGTTCGGTACATTATCTACCTCCAGAGCAAGCCAGTGGTAAAGGAAGTACTCTTAAAAGTGATATTTATTCAATGGGTATTTTAATGTATGAATTACTGACTGGAGTTTTACCATATCGGGGAGATAATGCAGTAGAAATTGCCTTAAAACATTTAAAAGAACCATTACCAAGTATAAGAGAAATTTTACCTGATCTTCCCCAAAGTGTCGAAAATATTATTTTAAAAAGTGCAGCTAAAAATCCTAAAAATAGGTATAATGATGCCCGAGCTATGTATGAAGATTTAAAAACTTGTTTAGATGAAACAAGATTAAATGAACCAAAATACGAATATCAATATCCAGAATTGGATGGTGATAATAAAAAGTTTACTAAGCAAGTTGAAGAAGCGATTACAGTGGAAAATCAAGATAAAACAAAAGAAGTATCAGTTAAAAAGATTACTGATTCAGAAACTAAAAAGGAAAATAAGTTACTGATTATCCTATCGTCTATTTTTGTCGGTTTAGTTGTTATTGTGGCTGCTTTTGTATTGGTTTTGCCAGCTATTTTAAAACAAAAAGATATAGTAGTGCCTAATGTAGCAGGAAAATCAGTAAGTGAGGTAATTAAAGAGTTACAGGATTTGGGCTTTGAAGTTGCTGATGAACAAGTTGAGATTAGTGATGATGAGATAGCAAAAGGAGCTGTGGTAAAAACAAATCCCGCTTCTGGTTCAAAAAGAACGGAAGGAACAACAATTACTATTTATGTGTCAACAGGTGATTCTAAACATGAAATAGAAGATTATAAAGGTCGTAATTATTTAGAAGTTAAGGGTGAATTAGAAGCCTACGGAATTATTGTTTATGTTAATAAAAATGAAGTAAATGATCCTGATAAATATGAAGAGGATATTATTATGGGGCAAGATGTTGAAGCTGGTAGTAAATTAGGAGCTAGAGACAGTATTACCTTATATATTCCAAATATAACAACACAGTATCCTGATTTTACAGATGGTTCATATACTGTTGATGACGTTCAAAAGTTTTGTGATAAATATGGAGTAACATTAAATGTAACGCAAGAAGTTGATTCTACTCATGAAGAAGGAACTATTATTAAACAAAGTCGAGCTAAAGGATTTACGGTAATGAGTGGAACAACCTTTACTATTACTGTGGCAGCAAAACCAGAAGAACCAGAATGTAATCCTATTGAAGAAGTTTGTTAATAGGTGGAAAAATGAATGGGCAAATAATTAGAGTTATTAGTAATTTATATACAGTTAAAATAGGTGATATGTTATATGGCTGTCGAGCTCGTGGTAAATTCAGAAAAGATAAAATTACGCCTATGGTAGGGGATAATGTTGTAATTGATGTTGATAATAATCTAATAATCGATATATTACCACGTAAAAATGAATTAACGCGACCAGTGGTGGCTAATGTTGATATTGCTTTCATAGTAACTAGTACTAAAAAACCTAATTTAGATTTAGTTTTATTAGATAAGTTAATAAGTGTTATTACTTATAATAACATTGAACCAATAATATGTTTTACTAAACTAGATTTATTAAACGAAGTAGAAAAAGAAACGATTGAAAAATTACGGATATATTATGAAACAATTGGGATAAAAGTTGTTTATAATACGGAGACAGTTTTGATAAAAAAGCTGATAAAGAATAAAATAGCTGTCTTAGCTGGACAAACAGGTGCTGGTAAAAGTAGTTTAATTAATCGAATTAGTGAAAATTTAAATATTAAAACGGATGAGATAAGTGAAGCCTTAGGCAGAGGTAAACATACGACGAGACATGTTGAACTTTATAATATTGCCGAAGGTTATATAGTTGATACCCCAGGTTTTTCAGCAATAGATTTAAAAGATATTAGTAAAGAAGAATTAAAAGAAACTTTTGAAGAATTTAAACGTTATGATTGTAAGTTCAAAGATTGTGTTCATGATAAAGAAATAGGGTGTAAAGTTAAAGAAGCCGTTTTAGAAAAAGAGATATTACAATCGCGATATGATAATTATTTATTATTTTTGAAAGGATTAGAGAAATGAAAGTAGCTGTATCATTTTTGTCACATAAAGAATCACTTGAAGAAACAATTAAAAAAATAGATGAAACAAGCGCTGATTATATACATTGTGATATGATGGATGGAATTTTTGTTCCTGATAAAACACAAACAGTAGCTGATTATAAAAAATTGTTTAAAAATATTAATAAAAAATTAGATGTACATATGATGTGTTGTTCACCAAATAAATATGTAAAAGAGTTTGCTAAAATGAGTAATGTTGAGTATTTGACTTTACATTATGAATCACATCGTAGACCAATTGATGTTATTAATATGATTAAACATACACCATTAAAAGTAGGTATTGCTATTAATCCTGAAACTAAAGTAAGTCATATTGTACCTTTACTAAAATCAATTGACCAAGTATTAGTTATGAGTGTTAAGCCAGGTAAAGGTGGACAAGAATTTATAGAGGATATTCTATATAAAATTGAAACACTTAAAGAATTAAGAGAAGAAAATAATTATAATTATATAATTAGTGTTGATGGTGGTATTAATGATAAAACAGTTAAATTAGTTAAAGAAGCTGGAGCAGATATGGTAGTTAGTGGATCATATATTGTTAAGAGTGATGATTATGAAAAACAAATTAATTCATTAAGATAAGGTTTTTTCTTATCTTTTTTAATGTCTAGTTAAGTTTTTAAAGTAGTAGGCATTACTTAATATGATATAATTATTTTAAGGAGAGTTATTAAATGAATGATACAATAAAAGAAATATTAGAAGCAATTGAATCGAATGGCTTTGAAGCATATATTGTTGGGGGATATGTTCGAGATTATTTATTGGGTATTAATACTAGTGATATAGATATATGTACTAATGCAAGGGTTAAAGATCTTATTGATATATTTAATGATTATAATACGGTTTCTAATGAGTATGGAGCTATTAAATTAGTTAATAATGACTTAAGATTTGATATAACAACATATCGTAGAGATTTAAGATATAATGGAAGTCGTAGAAATGTTGAAATTGAATATGTCGACAATTTGATTGATGATTTACAAAGAAGAGATTTTACAATGAATACTTTATGTATGAGTAAAGATGGTAGTATTATTGATATTTTGAATGGGGAAGATGATATTAAACAAAAAATAATTAGATGTGTAGGTAATATTGAAGATCGAATTAATGAAGACCCCTTGAGAATGTTAAGAGCTGTACGTTTTGCGACTACTTTAGGTTTTGGAATTGAAGAAAATTTATATAAAGAATTAAAACAAAATGGTCATTTAATAAACGAATTATCTAAAGAAAGAATTAAAGAAGAATTAAATAAAATATTGGTTAGTCAGAATGCTTTAAATGGTCTTAATTATTTAAGAGATTTAGATTTTTTAAAATATATAGGTATTGATTATAAAAGTGATTTAGTATATGTTAGTGATATATGTGGGATGTATAGTCAATTAATGATTAATGATGAGTTACCATTTTCTAAAGAAGAGAAAGAGAATATAAAAAATATTAAAAATATTGTAAAGTATGGTAATATAGATGAGAATGTTTTATTTAATTATGGTCTTTATTTAGCAATAGTAGCTGGTAGTATTTTAGGTGTTGATAGAGAAGAGATTATAGAACTTAATAAAGGATTAGTTATTACGAGTATTAAAGATATTAATATAACTAGTGAGGAAATTTGTGATATATTAGATATTAAGCCAAGTAAGGTAATAGGGGAAGTTTATGAGGTATTAAAAGATTTGATTTTGAAAAGAAAGTTAGATAATGATAATGTTTTAATTAAAGATTATTTACGTTGTAATCGAAAGAAGTGGTTAAATGAAGGAGCAGTTATATAGATTATTGACTTCTAAGAAATTGATTATTAGTGATTATTTGATTAGGGTAGCTATTAATAAGAATTTGAGTTTAAATGAATTTTTGGTTTTAGCTTATTATGATAATAGTTTTGATAAGATATTTGAAATTGAGTTGTTAGCAAGTTCTTTGGGTCTTCCTTTAAATGAGGCGATGAATGCTTTTAATGCGGTTATGGTTAAGGGGTTAGTATCTTTAGAGAGTATTAAAGATATTGAAAGTAGATATAATGAAGTTGTTAATTTAGATGGTTTTTATAGTATGGTGTTGGATGATAATTATAAGGAAGTTCAAAAAAATGTGGAAAGTGATGTTTTTAGAAGTTTTGAAAGTGAACTTGGAAGAACGATGTCGCCGATGGAATTGGAAAAGATTAATGACTGGTTGGATAGAGGTATATCAGAAGAACTTATTTTAGGGGCTTTAAAAGAAGCAATTTATAATGGTGTGACTCATTTTAGGTATATAGATAAAATAATTGATACGTGGGCTAAAAAAGGCTTTAAAACAATGGATGAAGTTAATAGTTATTTAAAAAATAGACGTGATGAATATAATAGGGAGAAAGAAATTAGTAAAAAGGAACAAGAAATATCAGATTACGATTGGTTGGATGAAGAATAATGGTAGTAAATGATTTTAATAAAAAATTAGATTTAATGTTTCCTGATGCACGATGTGAATTAGAATATCATCGAGATTACGAATTATTAATTGCAACGGTTTTATCTGCTCAATGTACTGATAAAAGAGTTAATCAAGTAACGAGAGTTTTATTTAGTAAATATGATATTTATGGTTTAGCTAAAGCTTCGACAAAAGATATTGAACCTATTATTAGAAGTTGTGGTTCATATACTAAGAAAGCAAGTTATATTATTGATATTGCTAAAAGTTTAGTTCTTAATTATAATGGTGTAGTTCCTAATGATCGTGTTTATTTGGAAAGTTTGCCTGGAGTAGGTAGAAAGACAGCTAATGTGGTTTTATCTAATATTTATAATGTAGCGGCTATAGCAGTTGATACTCATGTAGAAAGAGTTAGTAAAAGATTAAAACTAGTTAAACAAAGTGATAATGTTTTAAATGTAGAAAAGAAGTTAATGAAAATTATTCCTCAAGATTTATGGAGTAAATCACATCATCAATTAGTTTTATTTGGAAGGTATATATGTAAATCACGAAGACCCGAATGTTTAAAATGTGCCTTTATAAATGATTGTAAAAGCAAAGAAAAAAGTTTAAGAATGATTAAGTCTTAAACTTTTTGTTTGTTAATTGGTAGTTGAATTTTCTGGATCTTGTGGATCTTCTGGTTCGTCAGGGTCATCAGGATCAGTAGGATCGTTTGGATCTTCAGGTTCAACTGGTAATCCTATACCACTAGTTACAGTAGCTGTTAGATTTATACCGGAACTCATATTATCTTTAAATATGCTATAAGCTGATTTGATAACAAAGGTATAAGTACCATTATATGGTGCATTATAAACATAAGATGGGCTAGTAGTAAAACCTAATAATTGAAGACCATTGGTAGTATTTAAGTATACTTGATAACCAATATTACCTATATTATCATTATTATATGAAAGACGATTGTTATAATAAGCTTCGGCAAATTTATTATAATTTTTTTCTGTAAAAATACTTGCTAAATATGTTGGATTAATGGCATTTGGTGTATTAATTGGATTCCAACTAAGTTTGATTTGTGAATTAGTAACTTCAACACGACCGTTTGAAGGATTACTTAATGTGTCAAATCTATCTGATATCTCACTAGGCTCAGTCCCCTTTTTAAAAACCTCTGTAGATATTAAATTTGACGGCGTAAAAGCCGAGGGTAATTGTACCGGGAAGGATTCTAATTCATAATTTGAAGAGATAATACTAGTTGGTTTAATAAATTTAGAATTCTTTTTGTATATTTTGTTAGCAATTGCGGCCATGATTCTAGTTTTTTGGGTTGTAGCTGGTCCAGAGTAGGTAAATTTAGAAGAACTTTCTTCACCATTATCAACTCCATACCAAATAGATATTGTGTAATCAGGTGAATAAGTAATAACCCAGTTATCATTAGAAACATTATTTAAAGGAATTTTTTTGGCTTTTAATACTGATTCTGGATATGTTGAGGTACCTGTTTTAGAAGCAACTTCAGTACCACTTACTTTGATGTTACCACCAACTCCTTGTTTAGTAGCAGTGATTAGCATATCAGTTATTAAGTAAGCTGTTTCGGCACTCATTGCTTGTGTTTTAACATATTTCCATTCTTTTTCTTCGCCCGTTTCTTTAAAAATAATTTTAGTAAATGAATAAGGTTCAATATAGTAGCCACCACGAGCAAAGGTTGCATAAGCAGCTGCCATATCAAGTGGGCTAATATTTAGACCACCACCAAGAGCATATGATTCATAAAGATTATCATCTACTAAATTACCGGCTGTATCATATTGGAAGTAATCAATTCCACAAGCGTTAACAAATTCGGAAATTTTTTGTTTATCAACTGCTTGGAAGGCTTGAAGAGCTGGAATATTTCTAGAACGTACTAAAGCTGTACGCATTGTCATAGCTCCTTGGTATTTACCATCATGGTTAGTTACAGGTTGACCATTAGAGTATGTATATTTTTCATCATAGAAAATTGTGCCAGGGAAACCATTATTGTATTCAATGTATGGACCATAAGCAAAGATTGGTTTAGCTGTTGAACCTGGTTCTTTATCTTTACGAGTAGCTCTACTTTCTATTCGAGCGGTTGTTTGTCCACGTCCACCATCAACTGCGGCAATAGAACCATCATTAACATCAGTGATAGCAATACCAACTTGAATATAGTCGTTAACCCATTGATAACCTAATGAACCATCATTTAAACTTATCATAACATCTTGGATAGTAGGATCCATGGTCGTATAGATTTCCATTGGTACGCTATAAGGATCGACTTTATATTTTTCAGAAATTTCTTTACAGACAATATCAATAAATTGTTGATATTTGTTAATTGTCTCGCCTGTATTAGTTTTTTGATCAACTAAGAGTGATGCAACAGGGATAGCTTCTGCATCATCAGCTTGTTCTTCCGTTATATAACCATGTCTTTGCATTAAACTTAAAACAGTCGAACGTCTTTGAGTAGCAAGTTCAAGATTGTTATATGGGTTATAACTACTAGGTGAGTTGAAAACACCTGCTAAAAGGGAGGCCTCAGCTAATGTTAAGTCACTAATTGATTTACCATAGTAATATTGAGCGCCTTTTTCAACTCCCCAGGCATTTGAACCAAACCATTGGTAATTAACATAGTACTCAAGAATTTCTTCTTTAGTATAATTTTTTTCAAGACGGAAAATAGAAATATAAATATCATGAAATTTACGAATAATTCCTTCAGAATTTAAACCACTAGCTATTTCACCATTATCACTTCTTGAAAAAGCATTTTTAGCAACTTGCATGGTAATAGTGGAAGCTCCACCAGCACCGGCTTGACCAGTAAATTGCCCTAAAGAAGCTTTAATAAATCTAACTACGTCAAATCCATTGTGTTGAAAGAATCGTGAATCTTCTGTAGCCACAATAGCATCAATAAATGTTTCGGGTAAGTCATCATAAGTTTTTAATTCACGTTGTTCTGCACCAACACTAGCAAATTCATTACCAAATTTATCATAGAAAACCGTCGCTTCTTTATTATATAAACGATCTGTATCAAAAGCTGGCGCGGTAACAACTATGTAGGCACTAAACAACATAATGCCAAGCATCCCAACAATACCGATAAACATAACTAATGATAAAATCGCATTTAAAATATTACTAGATAACTTTTTAGGTTTTTTATTAGTTGTCTCTGGATTAGTTTGTTTATTATTAGGTTTTTTTACTTTAGTTAAAATGGGACTACTAGTTGTTTTAGTAAGGCCAACTACTTTTGTTTTTTTATCATTACTAGTTGTAAGTTTGGCTTTTTTTTCTTTTTTATTATCTTTTTTTAATATAGCCATAATTACTCTCCTTTAAAATATATTTCATCAACAATTTTTAAGTAATCTAGTTGAGGTTGATAAGAATTTTTTATTATATAAGCTTTATTTTGAATATAAGAATAACTAATAGATTTACGCTTTTCTGTATCAATGTAATTTATGTAATCTTCTCCCGTTAATAAATATGTTAAATTATTCATTCTAATTATTAGAAAAACTATTCCACCATGTTTAATAACATTTCTAATCTGCGTTGTTTGATGAACATGAATATTTGAAAGAGGAAAAGATGTTTTACTAAGTGTTTCTTTAGCATCAAATTCAATGTACTTTCCGCGATATAAACCATTATAATCTAGAGTTGATGGTTCTTTAAAATAAGCTTTTTCAATGGTTTTTTTGTGATTGCTATAGGATACATCAACTACCCCAATAGGAGTAGGTTTTTTATATATCAAGGCAATATCTTTTTTTAAATAGTATTCATTACTCAAATTAAGTTCATTTTCTAAATTCATACCACGATTACTATGTGAAATACTTAATTTGGTGAAATCTTTTTTGATATTATTAGGATATTGCACAACAAATCACCTTATATAATTATACTATAATATTTAAATAAAATATAGTATATAAAATGGGAATTTACACTACATATTTTATCTTTTTTTGTCTAATATAATGATGAAAGAATAAATTTTCGATAAAATGGTTGTGAAAGGGTGAATAAGTGGATGATGAGAGCAGATTATTTTATTCAGGAAATGATTGAAATGATTGATGATGTTAAAAGGGAGTTAGCATTAAAAGGTTGTAACCTTGACAAGTAACCCGACTAAGAGATATAATTTTAATCATAAGAAGGGTGATTTAGATGGAAAAAATTTCGTTAACTCCACAAGATATTCTTGATAAAGAATTTGGAATAGATGTTAGAGGTTATACACCACAAGAAGTTGATAAATATTTAGACTTAGTGATTGGTGATTATAATGAGTTTATTAAGGAGATTAAGAAATTGAAAAAGGAAAATGCTTTTTTAAATGATGAAAATGCCAAATTAAAAAATGAGTTACGCCGTATTAAAGCTAATATTGAAGCTGCTGAGGAATCAGCTTCAAGTAGTAATGGAGCGGTAAGTAATATTGACCTTCTTAGAAGACTAAGTCAACTTGAAAAAGTTGTCTATGGTAAAAATGAAGAGTAAAGAAAAATAAAATTTTAAGGCAAATGCTATGCTTTGCATAGAGGAAAGTCCAGGCTCACATAACCTGTGATGGTTATAGTGTTTGTGCTAAGGGAATAAATAACCTTAGGTAGTTTTTTAACTAACGGCTTCGAAATAGTCCTTAAGGGATTAAATTAGATATAAAAGTGCCAAAGAGACGAGACTAGAAAGTAATTTCTAGAGTGGAACGTGGTAAACCCCGCAAGTGAGAAACCCAAATTTTGGTAGGGGAGTCTTTAC
>CANRLI010000017.1 GCA_947631475.1 uncultured Bacilli bacterium
ATCATAGTAATAATAGTAATTACTCTATTAACTATTTTAGGAAATGATTTAGTTAGAATAGTTAATAACAAAATTATAGGAATAGTAAATATAATCGTGTATATTAATCCACTATTAAATATGTGTTTAGTCATAGTATATTTAATTATAAGTTCTAAATATATTATTAGAATAAAAAAGTATATAAGGGGATTAATTCTAATTTTTTTCATGAGAACACTTCTTTCGTAAAATTACATTATTTATTATACCACAAATTGGTACATATTATTAAAATTGATATGTTATAAGTGTTAATTTTTTATTAAGGTTAATTGAACCTTTTGTTTGGTTAAATCAACGTTATCTACATAGCAAGTAATGATGTCACCAACATGTAAAATATCATTAGGATTTTTAACAAAAGACTTGCTCATTTTTGAAATATGAATTAATCCATCGTCATGTAAACCAATGTCGATGAATGCCCCAAAAGATGCTACATTTCGAACGGTTCCTTGAAGTTCCATCCCAACTTTTAAGTCTTCAATATGAAGAATATCACTTTTTAGAATAGGGGCTTCTAGTTCATCACGAGGGTCTAATCCGGGATTTAATAATTCTTTAATTATATCTTCTATGGTGTATATATCAGTATTTAATTCTTGAGCTAATTTAGAAGCATTTTGTTGTTTTAAGGTGTCTTTAAAAGAAGACGTATTGATATCATTAATGTTGAGTTTTAGTTTTGTTAAAAGATGGTTAGTTAAATCATAGCTTTCAGGGTGGATACCGGTTTTGTCTAAGGGATTAGTTCCATCGGGAATACGTAAAAATCCGATAGATTGTTCATATATTTTATCAGTCATTCCCTTTATTTTTTTGATTTCTACACGTGATGTAATTTTCTTTTCTTCTTTATATTTATAGATATTTTCTATAACTGTTTTAGTTAAACCTGATACATATTTTAAGATACTTTTAGATGCTGTATTGATGTTGACACCAACAGTATTAACTACTTTAGAAGTTGTGAAATCTAAGGCTTCGCTTAATTGTTTTTGATTAACATCATACTGGTATTCTCCTACACCAATTGATTTAGGATCTATTTTTACTAGTTCTGATAAAGGGTCTTGTAAACGACGGCCAATTGAAACGGCACTACGTTTTTCAACAGCTAAGTCAGGAAATTCTTCGATAGCCAATTTAGAAGCACTATATACTGAAGCTCCAGCTTCGGAAGTAATAATATATTTACAAGGTAATTTATAATCTCTTATTAAATCAGCACAAAATTTTTCAGATTCACGAGAGGCAGTACCATTACCAATTGAAATGATATCTACTTTGTATTTTTCGATTAAATTCTTAACTATAGTTCTACTCTGTTCAAGTAATTTATCTTTGTTATTACTATTTATAAATGGTTTAATTACTATAGAATCTAAATATTTACCTGATGGATCAACAATAGCTAATTTACAGCCGTTAATATATCCAGGGTCAAAGCCTAAAACTGTCATTCCTTTGATAGGTCTAGTAAGTAATAAGTGTTCAAGATTAGTACTAAATGTTTCAATGGCAATAGTTTCAGCCTTTTCAGTTAATTCACTTCTAATCTCCCTTTCAATACTAGGGAGAATTAAACGTTTTAGTGAGTCTTTGATACTATCTTTTATTAAATCAACTACAAATGAAGCCTTATTTTTAATTAATTTTGATTCTAAATAAGACTCTATGGAGTCGGTATCCATATCTAAAGAAATAGTTAATACTTTTTCTTTTTCACCACGATTTAATGCCAATACACGGTAATGTTTTATATATTTAATTTTATCTATAAAGTCATAATACATTTCATATAGTTTGTTAGGGTCTTTGGCATCCTTTTTGACTTTTGAACTAATCGTACCATTTTGATAGATATTATATCTTATCCATTTACGATAAGAAGCATTATCGCTTATCCATTCTGCTATGATATAGCTTGCCCCAGTTAAGGCACTTTGAATATCTTTGACGTTTTCATTAATGAATTTTTGGGCAAGAGCTTCTAAAGATCCTGTAGTAGGAAAAGACATAATCATTTTAGCTAAAGGTTCTAAACCATTTTTAATAGCTTCGGAAGCTTTAGTTTTTTTCTTTTCTTTAAAAGGACGATATAAATCTTCAACTTCGGTTAGTTTAGTACATTTCATAATCGAATCCTTTAACACGGGAGTTAAAAGTTCTTTTTCATCTATTAATCTAATAACGTCTAGTTTGCGTTCTAAGAGGTTTTGTTGATATTGATATTGTTTTTCAATAGTTCTAATTTGATCTTCATTTAAATTACCAGTTTGTTCTTTACGATAACGGGCAATAAAAGGTATAGTGGCACCTTCAGCCAACATATTTAATACTTCTTTAATTTGTTTTGCTTGTAATCCTAGGGTTTCTACTAGCAAATTAATTACTTCTTCCATTTTAATCACCAGTTTTTATTATATCGAAATTTTGTTTATATTTCTATATAAAAAACATATTAATGTAAGATATTATAAAAGAAAATCAGAGGGAGTAATAATTTAAATAAAGACTCTAATGCAAGTGAATTAGAGTCTTTTTAAGGTGTTTATTTATTCAACTATTTTGTTCTTTCTTTTTAACTTTTTTCTGACTAACTTTCTTTTCTTTTTTTACAGGGTTTGGTTCTTCCATAATCGGAGCACTATTAGCAGATGTTTCAATTAATTTGGTTATCTCCATAACGCCAGTTTTTTCCATCTCTTCATGATAATTCATAGCCATACCAATTACTAAAATATATGATAATAGGTATACCCATAACATTAGAATAACAATATTAGCTAAACTACCATAAAAAAGGGAATAATCGGCAAAGTTAGAAATGTAATAAGAGTAAGCAGCAGTTGTTGCTATCCAACCAATAGTAGTAAAGATAGCACCCCCATTGACACTACGACTAGGCATTTTTTTATCTGGAGCCATTGTATATATCATCTTAATAAAGAAAAAGATAATTATCCATGATAAAGGGCCACTTAAGAAATGAAGAATATTAATCATGATGGATGTAGTCGTTGTATCAAAATTAAAATAATGAATTAAATTAATTATATAATTTCCAAATAAAGGGAACACCAGTATAAATAGGAAAAGAATGACAATAACTAATTCCATTGTTAGAGCTTTTAATCTTCTTCTAAAGAAACCAGAATCTTTAATATTATAAATTGTATCAGAAGCTACTATAATTGAAGCCATACCATTACTAGCAATAAAATATCCTATGCCTAAGGTAATAAAAAAGGTAGGAGTTATTTTAGTTGAAGTAATAATAGGAGTAACTAATTCAGCTATATCAGAGCTCAAAATGTGAGTAATTACCGTTTGAACTATATCATCAGATATATGTAAATAAGCACAGGCATAGCCTATAATGGTAATGGTAGGAACCATTGAAAGGAAAAGGAAGAATGCTATTTGTCCTGGTAAAATTAACATTTCAGGGCGCCAAAAGGCAGCCCAGAATCGTTTAAAAAATAATTTATACTTCTTTGGTTTCATCTTGATCAGTTTCTAATTCTAATTTTTTATTTCGCATATCTTCGACAGATTCATTTATAGCATCTTCAATTGTTTTCATTTCATTAGTAATCATACTATATCCAATAGCTGCACCGTGTTCATATGGTAAATTTTTAAATTCTTTATACAATTTTCTAATATAGCTAATTATTTGTTTTTCTTGGTATCCTACTAAATATATTAAATATTCATTACCATCAGTTCTCATTATATCGGTATTATCTAATTGCGTTTTAATTAAGACGTTAGCAGCTGCTTTAATTTGCGCATCTCCTTGTTCATATCCTAAAGTATCATTAATTTTTTGAACTTGGTTTAAATCGATAATAATAGTAGCTTGAGGATAAATGGTATTTTTATTCCAATTATTGATATTTTCATTTAAATAGTTACGATTTTTTAATGAAGTTAATTGATCTATATATTTTAGTTTGTCTTCACGTTTAATTTTTTTGGCAATTTTAATACGTTTAGTTGAACTATAAATTAAATACAATATTATGATAATGATAATAATTGCCACAAATGAATATTTAGCTATCTGGCCTAAGATTGTCCCAGAATTAATAGTATATGTATGATTATAGTTGCCTTTAACTTTAATTTCAGCTGGATCTAATGTATCAATATATTTACTAAATAATAAGTTAAAAGTATCATTATTTTTGACATAAAAATTATAAGTATCTGAAAGAGTATTGCTATATCTAACAGTATATTCACTTAAAAATGATTTTTTATAATATCCATAAACTTCTTTATCAATAAATATTATTTTATTATGATTAGCTGCTTGTTTAAGTTCTTTTTCGTTTATATAAGTCTTGACATCTATTCCCCCGATTGTTTTAAGATATTTTTCTAAGATACTATTTTGACTTACATAAACTTCTTGATTATTTAAAGAATTAATGGTGTTAATAATTAAAGAATTTTCTTCAGGAGCAATAACTACAAAGGAAATATTCATTAATGAATTAATCTTTTGATATTTAGTATCTAAATTATAATAATTATAAAAAATATCTATTTTATTATTGGCTATAGCTTCTGTAAATTTAGCAAAATTTTTATATTTAGTCGGATTGATTTCTGTTTGGCTAAAGGCACTAAATCTTGTTAAATATTCACTAATTATACCACCATAAGTTCCCCCACTAAGTACTTCGTATGGACTATTGTTTATAAAACCATAATTATAGGTTTTAGCTTGAATATTTGTAATGTCTTTATCAGAAATTGATAAGGCTTTGATAAAGGTGTTAAGTTCATTGGAATTAATAGTTTTTGTTAAATTATCTTTTTGCCAACTATAAAAATATTTTCTAACTATGTTACTAAAGACATCGTCTGTTTGAGGTTCAAAAACCATATATTTGTTTAAATCACTAATATGGTAATCGATAAAGTAATTAGAAGTTAGAATAGATGTTAAGTTTTCTTCTAAAGGTAAAACAGCAAAATCAATATTTTCATTAGTTTCTAATGATTCTAAAAGATTAGTCGATGTTTCGTAAGGGTTTAAGGTCACATTTTTACTATCAGTTAAGTATTTAGAAACTATTTTTTCATCCGAAGTTAAAACCCCAAGACGACTATCTGATAGTTGAGATATAGAACTGATATTATGTTTTTCTTTACTAACAATTACATAATGTTCTTTATAAAAGACAGCGTCAGATTCATTAAGGTCTGTAGTTATTTTAAAAGAACGTGTTCCAACATCTTCACCAATATTATAAGTAACTGGATTTATTTTAATATTGTACTCTTTTTCTAAATCACTAATGAAATCAAAAAAGACGCCACTACCATTTTTACCAAAAATATCTAAATTATTGGGGACATTTAAGTTTTGTAGTTTATTTATATTTTCTGTAATCCATTCTTTTTCATCAATAGTAAGTTTATTTTCATCTTTTAAAATATTCAAAGTAAAAATAATAATAGCCGTAATAATAATGACGGCAATTATGAGTCCAATAATAATTTTTTTATTAATTTTATTTTTTTTCATAAATTATCCCTCTACTGGGTCAGCAACTACTTCACGATTGTTATTCCAAACTAGTCCTGTTCCATTTTTATTCTTAGCGCCGGAGATGATAAAGCTTTCATTTTTATCATCTGAATCTTTTTTTAAAGTAATATTAAAATCATAGAAGCTTTGTTCCTCTTCATTAAAATTTTCTAAAGATTTAGCAGCAATGCTTTCAGCTTCTATTAATGAACAATTTGTTTCAAAATCAATCGTTATATATATTATTTTACCGGTTATCATTAAGTCAGCTTTTTTTACTTTAGCATCATTTTCTAGATTAGCTTCATAATCAGATTGGCGTGATTCAGTAATTTCGTAATTTTCAATGCCTTCTAATCGATTACCATATTTATCGGTACCATTTCCAACATAAAAGCATTGTATTAACACTGTTATAATAACAATCATACATACTAAAACAATAGCCATTAATATTGTAAAAACACGATGTTCCTTGTAAAATTTTTTTATTTTTTTCATTAAAACCACCTCTTTATAGGTATCTAAATTATACTACATTATTCATTTTTAAGCAATCGTTTAGAGATTTATTAATTATATGTTAAATAATCGTTTTTCATAAAAAAAATTATAGGGATTCTATAATCTTTTTAAATCTTTCTTCATTCCATATTTCGATGCCTAGTTTTTGAGCTTTGTCATATTTACTACCTGGTGAATCACCAACAATGACAATATCAGTGTTTTTACTAACAGAGTCAACTGTTATACCATCATATTTTTCAATTAATGCTTTAATTTCGTTACGACCCATAAAACTGATAGTGCCAGTGATGACAAATTTTTTATTAGAGATTAACGAATTATATAGGCTTTTCTCACCTTTATATTCCATATTTAGGCCAATCTTTTTTAAGTTATTTATTAATTCAATATTTTTTTCATCTTTGAAATAATTAACAATGTTATTGGCAAGAACATCACCTATATCTTTAATGCTTGTTAATTCTTCAAGTGAGGCATTCATAAGATTATCAAGGGAATGATATTTTTTAGCAAGAACTTTGGCTGTTTTAGCTCCTATTCCTAAGATGCCAATAGCAAATAATAATTTTTCTAATGAATTAGATTTACTATTTTCTATTGAATTAAGTAAGTTATCAATACTTTTTTTACCAAAACCTTCTAATTCAATTAATTCTTCCTTTTGATTTTTTAAATTGTAAATATCTTCAATACTACTGATAATTTTCATATTGTAAAAATCTTCAATAATGTTTTCTCCTAAGCCATCAATATTCATAGCTGGTCGAGAAACAAAATGAATTAAAGCCTCTATTTTACGAGCTGGGCAGTGTTCATTAGGGCAAAAATGGTTAGCATCTTTTCGAATTAAAGGAGTATTGCACATCGGACATTTGTCTATCATAGTAAATTCCTTAACATTTTCGTTACGACGATCCAATTTTACTTCAACTACTTCAGGGATGACATCGCCCGCTTTACGAATAGAGATAACATCGCCTACTCTGATATCTTTTTCAACACAGTAATCATAATTATGAAGAGTAGCTTTTGAGACAAGAGAACCATCAACATGGACTGGGTGAAAAATAGCATTAGGTGTTATTTTACCTGTACGGCCAACTGTAAATTTTATTTCTCTTAAAGTTGTTAAAACTTCTTCAGCAGGGAACTTATAAGCAATTCCCCATCGCGGAACACGAGAAGTATATCCTAAGACTTTTTCATCATTTAAATTATCGACTTTTAAAACAACACCATCAATATTGTAAGGTAAATGAGGTCTTTTTTCTGCCAAGTCGTTTATATATTTTAAAATATCATCAACATCATTAGCTTTTTGATTAAGTTTGTAATTAGTAACAAAGCCTAACTCTCGTAAAAAAGCTAAAGATTCACTTTGCGTTTTTAAACCAAAATCTTCAGGATTTGGAATAAAATAGGCCATAAAATCAAGATTTCTTTTAGCAGTTATTTTACTATCTAATTGTCTTACCGAGCCAGCGGCGGCATTACGAGGATTAGCAAATTCATTTTCATTATTTTCACGGCGATCTATATTGGCTTTTAAAAAGGCATCCTTGCTCATATATATTTCACCACGTACTTCAATATCAATAGGTTTAGTTAATCGAAGAGGAACTGATTTAATAGTCTTAATATTAAGGGTTATATCTTCACCAATTATGCCATCTCCTCTAGTGGCTCCTCGTACTAAAAGACCTTTTTCGTAGATTAAAGAACCAGACAAGCCATCCATTTTCGGTTCTAAAGTATATGTAGGTGATGCTATAGTTTTTTTGATACGATCATCAAAAGCTCTAATTTCTTCTTCATTAAAGATATCATCAAATGATAACATTGGATGAGCATGAGTAACTTTTTCAAATTTGTCTAAAGCATTACCACCTACTCTATTAGTTGGAGAATCTGGTCGTTTAAATTTTGGGTGTTTTTCTTCTAAAATAAGTAGTTCTTTATAGTAATCATCGTATTCTTGGTCAGTCATTGTTGGGTTATCAAGAATATAATATTCATAACTAGCTTGATTAATTTTACTAATTAATTCATCTATTCTTTCTTGTATACTCATAGATTACCTCCATAAGTGATTTGGATATTCATTTTTTTCAACTAATTGACAAATAGACGTTTTAACAAAGTCTTTATCTTCTTTATAAGTTACGCCATACCAAGTTGAACTAGTTGGAATAGCTTTAACAGTTGCATAACCCTCTTTATTAGCTTGATCTAAAATATCAGGAATTAAAAATTCACATTGTTCTAAGTTGTTTTCATTAGCTTTGAAGAAATCAACCATCTTATTGGCCAAATAATTAAATATAGATGGATCAAAGGCAAGCATATTCATTGATACAAGGCTATCTTCAGGAATTACAAATGGTTCTGCCCCACTTAAAGGACTAGCAACTATTTGGCCATTTTCTTTTTTGATGGAACTTTCGGTAATAGATTTTAAAGTACCATCGGCTGTTGTATCAATAACACCACGTTTAACAGAACCGTTTTCGGTCATTGTATTTATCACTTTATAAGCAATGGTGGCATATTCTTTTGGATTAGCTTTACTTAAAAATTCTTTAGCTACCATAAAGGCATCACGACCATAAAAGTCATCTGCATTAATAACGAGGAAAGGCTCTGTAATAGCATTTTGAGCACAAAGAATAGCTTGACCAGTTCCCCATGGTTTAACTCTATTTTCAGGTATTTTGACAAAATCAGGGATATCCTCAAGTTTTTGAAAAACATATTCAACAGGAAGATGTGGTTCTACTCGTTTGCCAATTGTTTCTTTAAATATTTCATAATTTTCTTCTTTAATAATAAATACTACTTTTGAAAAGCCTGCTTTAAGGCAGTCATATATTGAATAATCAATAATAAACTCCCCATTTGGACCCATAGGTTCAATTTGTTTTAATCCGCCGAAACGACTACCCATTCCAGCTGCCATAATTAATAATTGCATAATAAATTCTCCTTCTTTCTATATTTTCTTTATGCTTTTATGATTTTTCATTAATTTTTTTATACCATAATTCTTAGCAAAGGCAACCGTTAAAAAATCACCTTTAACTTCAATAACTACACCTCTTCCATAAATTAAATGCATAATAATATCACCATCTTTAAATTCAACATCTGTATTATGATACATTTCTTCATGGTTGATTGGTTCTTCATTTAGGATTGTATTTTGGGAAATATCCAACAAATCAGGATCAATTTCTTTGATGAAGCGACTTGGAGGATTGATAACATCTTTACCATACAGTATTCTTCTTTTAGCATTAGTTAGGTATAATTTTTCTTTAGCTCTGGTAATACCAACATAACATAAACGTCGTTCTTCTTCAAGACCACCATCTTCAATAAAGGAATTTTGATGAGGGAAAATGCCATCTTCCATGCCAATTAGAAAGACAACGGAAAATTCCAAACCTTTAGCACTGTGAATTGTCATTAAAGTAACAACATCTGTATCATTTTGATGATCAGTTATATCAGCGATGAGACTTATTTCCTCTAAAAAATCAGCTAAATTAACTGAACCTGTACGTTCTTCAAAAGTCTTAGTAATTGATTTAAATTCTTCTAAGTTATCTAAACGTAAATCATTTTCCAAAGTATGATCTTGTTCATATTCAGCTCTCATACCTGTTTCATCTAAGATAATATCAATTAATTCAGTTAAAGAGTGATTTTCACTTTCTTTAGTTAGATGCTCAATTAATTCTTTAAATAATTGCTCTTTACCCTTTTTAATGACTTGAAAGATTGATTTATTTTGACTTTGAGCTTCTTCACTTAAACGAGCTAAAGTTGAATCACCGATGCCCCTTTTAGGAACATTTATAACTCTTCTTAAACTAATTTCATCGTCATTATTTAGTATTAACTTTAAATAGCAAATTAAATCTTTTATTTCTTTACGTGAGTAGAAGTAATAACTACCAACTACTTTATAAGGAACATTAGCTTTTAAAAACATTTCTTCTACTAATCGAGCTTGCGCATTAGTACGATATAAAACAGCTATATCTTTTTTTTGGTAACCTTCCAATATTAATTTTTTTATTTCTTCAATAACCAAGTGAATTTCATGTTTATCATCGTAGGCACGAATATATTTGGTTTTATTACCAACACCTTTATTACTCCATAAATTTTTTTCTTTTCGTTCTTTGTTGTTTTTGATTACTGAATTAGCTGTATCTAATATATTTTTAGTAGAGCGATAGTTTTCTTCAAGAGGAATTACCTTAGCATTTTTATAATCTTTTTCAAAATTTAAAATATTACGGAAATTAGCTCCTCTAAACATATATATTGATTGATCTGGATCGCCAACAATAAATATATTTTTATATTTTTGAGCAAGTAATTTTGATAGTTTATACTGAACTTCATTGGTATCTTGATACTCGTCAATTAAAATGTATTTAAAGCGATTTTGATAATGTTCTAGAATGTCTTTATTTTCCGTAAATAATTTAACCGGTAAACTAAGTAAATCATCAAAATCAACTGAATTATTTTTAGCTAAAACATTTAAATATTCATAATATACTTTTTCAGCTACGCGATCTTGTGGGGTATTAAAAACTCTTTGTATCTCATCATTAGTTAACATATCGTTTTTAATAGTACTGATTTTGTTTCTAATATAAGAAGGACTTGTTAATTTAGGGTCATAATCATTGTCTTTCATAATCTTTTTGATGATAGTTAAAACATCATCACTATCTATTATAGAAAAATCACGATTTAAGCCAAGTAAGGGGGCATTTTCTCTTATAATTCGAACACCCAATGAATGAAATGTGCCAACAAAAGCATTATTATCAGGCAAAAGTCTATTTAATCGTTCTCGCATTTCTTTGGCCGCTTTATTAGTAAAGGTAATAGCCAAAATATTATATGAAGGGATTCCATTATCAATAAGATTAGCTATCCTAGTAGTAAGAACTTTAGTTTTACCAGAGCCAGCTCCCGCTAAAACAAGACAAGGTCCGTCTATATGATTTACTGCTTCTAACTGTTTTTCATTAAGTCCATTTAAATAGTCCATACGTTTGTCCTGCTTTCTTATAAATATTATAACATAGATAGTAAGACATTGTAATAAAATATAACTAAGATATGAACACTTGTTTGCTATACTATTATAAAAAAAAGAGTTTAAAACTCTTTATAAATATTCCATTATAGCAACATTTTTTTCTAATTTAGCTATTAAATCTTCACGATCATATTTTGAAAAAATATCGTCAAATGTTTTAGTGTCAATTAGAAACATGTTATAAAAACTAGCAAAAGCATCAATATAATTTGTTACTCCTAAATCTTTAAGATAATTAATATTAGTAATAACAGTATCTTTATTCTCGATTAGCTTTTCAATAACGACATCGGGAATATTAACATTAAGCATTTCGATAATATCTTCATTAAATCCAAGATCTTTTAAATATGTCATAGTTCTTTACCTCCATATGTTGCGCTATTATTAAAATTTAAGCAACTATCGACAACATGTTGCAAATTTTCTTCACTTTGTCGTAAATTATATAAAGCAGAAACTAACAATATTTCTTTTTCAACACCAATGACCGGTTCTTTATGTGACATTAAAGATTCAATTAATAAAGATAAATTTCTTTCTAATTTATTTTTAGAAATAGAAACATCAGCTATTTGATATGTATGTGTACCAACAGATGTAGCTTTCATATCTTCTTCAAACATTTTAATTAAATCTTTACAAGTTTGTTGTTCTTCTAAAGTTAAGTCAATGTTTTTAAATGTTGTTGTCTTTTTATAATATTCATCTAATGTTTGTATTAAAAGATCCACAAAATCAGAATTGCCAATAATACGACTTAATGAACCATTTACATCTTCTCTTTGACGAGGAATATACTCTACTGCATCAGTATTGTATTTCTCATGGAATTTATAAAAATCTATGACATTTTTATTAAATGAAGATTCGTCTTTTTCATATAGTGGCTGACCATTTTCTTGGCAATATTTTATTCTACCAAGTAAAGCATTTACTGATGGAACAAGTACTTCTGGATTAGATGATAGCATATCTTCTAAATTGGCTTCAATAAGATCATCTATGTCAAATAATAGTTGTTGTGGCTTTTTCCAGAAAATAGCTAATGCATATTTGCCATTTTTTCTTTGAATACCAATTAAATAATTTTTTAATATTTCAGCATCTTCATCAATATTTAATGATTTAAATAAAACTGCTTGATGATTTCGTTTTTCTTTTTCATCTAGTTCATAACCACAATCTTCTAATTTCTTTAGATTTGCTTCATATTGGGCAATATCTACTGATAATAGGAAAAGATTATCGTCAGTAAGTTTTTCATCTGTATTTTCAATAGCCAAAACACGTGATTCAAATGTTTCATAATTTTCATTTAAGCCACTATTAGCTGAATTAATAAGTGACATAATAGAAGATTCACTTATGCCTTTAGCTCTTAAAAGGGTTATTTTCTTATTTAAATCAAGATCAGTTAAGTAAGAATGTTTATGTCTAATTCTATAGATAGCATCTTCTTGAACATTTAAACTTCTTAATATTTCAAAATTTTCTTCAACTACTTTTAAATCAACATTACCTAATAAGCTATAGATTTCCTTTTCAGTATAGCCTTTATTATTGTCAATAAATTTGGAAAGATTTAAGCCTAGACTAGATAATTGTTCCTTTAAGTTTGCGATATCAGAATTTTCTGGTTCTATTTCAGGTGAATCATCGGTAGCTGGAGTTTCAGAATAACCATTATTCAAATGATTTAATTCATCGATACTAAAAACTTGTGTACTTTCGATATCATTATTCTCATCTTTAGTATCATTCTCATCATTAGCAGCTTTTTCTACCAAATCTTGGTCTTCTTTAGAGTCATTTGGAATAACTTCTATTTCATCTGAAATATTAACTTCTTCTGAATTAGTGTCGATAGATTCATCAACTCTATTAGTATTTTGGTAATCTTCTATTGCTTCGTTGTTTTCTAATTCAGTTTCTTCTGTAGAAGCAGGATCTGATTGAGAAAAGTCGATATTGTTAGTATCATAGTTTTCAACAAAATCAATAAGGCCATCTTCAGGGAAAAGAATTAATTTAGCTAAAATAGATATTTCACTTTGTGAAAAAGTATCAAAATTGGTTAATATTTCTCTAACTTGCTTAGGAGTTAGTAAATCACCATTTTTAGACAAACATTGATCTAGTAAAGATGCTAATTTTCGAGAATTGTTTTTAGATAACTCAAGCTTGTCTTCTAATGCATATAATTGCGCTTCTAAACCATTAACTTTTATTTCTTTATCAGAGATTTCAGCACCTGTTTGAGTAATTTGTTTTTTTAATTCTTCACAGTAATCTGAAGATTTATTATCAAGAATTGATAATAAATCACCTATACGTAAATTAACACCAACAGCTTCTAATGACGCAAAGGCCTGATTATCTAAGCCACCAAAGATTTCTTTAAAAGTTGCTGCTTCGGTATTAAATGTTTCTAATTGAGTTTGGGCAGCCCCTTGACTAATTTGAACTTCTTTAATACTTTGATTAACCTCATCTATCTCTTTTTGGGTTTTTTCAATATCTTCTTTAATAGCATCAATTATAACGTTTTTTTCATCACTTTTTAAATTGTATAATTTGCCTAATAATGTTATAACGTTTTGTGGTAATTTTGTCACAACACACACCTCGCTTATTATAATATTGATTATAACAAAAAGATGAGCAAGTGTAAATCTTTTTTATTTAATATTTCTATTTTTTATATGTTATCCCATTATTTGACCACCATTATTATGAAGCACTTGACCAGTTACATAGCTTGAGTCATTACTAGCCAAGAAAACAAAAGTTGGAGCTAGTTCATATGGCATTGCCATTCGAGCCATAGCTGCTTCTGCCCCTAAAGATGGAATTTTTTCTTTTTGCCAACAAGCTGGTTGCAAAGGGGTCCAGAAATATCCGGGGGCGATTGCATTGACACGAATATTTTTTAAAGCTAAATTACGAGCTAAGGCCCTCGTAAAGCCCACTATGGCACCTTTCGAAGTAACATAATCAATTAGTTGAGGTTCGCCATAGAATGTCGTAATAGAACTTAAATTAATAATTGAAGCACCTTCTTTTAAATAAGGTAAGACTTCTTTGGTTAAATAAAACATTCCATAAACATTAACTTTCATTGTCCAATCAAATTGTTCATCAGAAATTGCATCTAAAGTATCTTGTTGATATTGAACACCGGCATTATTTACTAATATATCGATACAGCCGAACTTATTAATGGTTTCTTCAACAATTTGATGACAAAATTCTTTTTTACTAATATCACCACTGATAAGAAGACATTCCCCACCCATTTTTTCAATATAATTTTTAGTTTCATATGCATCCTTATGTTCGTTATAGTATGGTATTACTACCTTAGCACCTTCTTTAACAAAAGCAATCGCAGCCGCACGACCAAGTCCACTATCACCACCTGTAATAATGGCTACTTTGCCTTTTAGTTTATTACTGCCTTGATAAGCTGGATTATCAAAAATGGGACGCGGATCCATTAAGTATTCCATCCCAGGTTGAGTTTCTTGTGATTGCTCTTGAGCAACAATTTTATATTTTTTACTTTGAATACCCACCTCATCATAATATTTGTAGTACTGATTCCCATATTTATAATCAAAATTCATTTTATTCCTCCTCTTTTAAATATATGCCTAAGCACACTGATATATATTTAGGAATATAATAAATTGAAAGATGGAGGGATTTTTTTGAAAAAAAGTATTGTAATTATAACCAGTTTAATTCTTGTTATATTTGTTGTTATGCTAACAATTTTTAATTTAAACAAAACTAAAGAAAAAGAAGAATTAACAACGGTAAAATTAGCAGAAGTTACCCATAGTATGTTTTATGCTCCGTTATATGTAGCAATTGAAAATGGGTATTTTAAAGACGAAGGACTAAAAATTGATTTGATATTAACTAGTGGAGCTGATAAAGTTAGTGCTGCTGTTTTATCTAACACAGTAGATATTGGCTTTGCTGGACCAGAATCAGCAATTTATGTATATAAAAATGGTGAAACAGACTATTTAGTAACTTTTGCAGGATTAACAAAAAGAGATGGACAATTTATAGTTTCAAGAGAACCTATTGAGAATTTTTCAATAGAAGATCTATATGGAAAAGAAATTTTGCCCGGTAGAGTCGGGGGTCGTACACGAAATTTATAATTTTTTTAATACACCTTAAATTTATAGTGTATTTCAATATTTTTGTTTTTGTCGACATAAATATTGTCTATTAAATTAGCTAATATGGAACGTGTTGGCTTTTTGAAAGATAAAAATTCCATTACTTTTTTAGAAATTGCATCGTTATCTTCTTCAGTTGGAGAATTAACAAAATTAGTAAGACATGATTCGATATTTAATTTCTCTTTTTGGATACTTTTGAGTTGTTCTTTATATTTTAAAGTATTTCTATTATACATTTCTATATCTATTGTACCATCAAGCCTATCAGTATATATTTTATCAATAGAAATATTTATTTGATTTTCTTTTATTTTTATATCGTTAAGTTTTTTTAATAATGTGTGCTTTTCATTTTTATTTGCTAATTCTTTTTTTAACTTTTCCTCTAACAATTTGACATCAACATATTTAAAACAAATTTCTTTTAGATTGTTTATTACAGATGCTTCTAATTTATCATAATTATTACAATGTGGTGAACAAACTTTAAATTTACTATAAGCATGATAAAATGAACAGGAAGTATATCTTTTATCCTTTTCTTTAAGATTCCGAATAGTCAGAACATGTCCGCATTCTTTACATCTTAAAAAACCTGTTAATAAATAATTTTTGTTTCTTATATGCTTGTGTTTGTTTTTCTTTAATAAATTTTGAACAGTATAAAAGGTTTCTTTGTCAATGATAGCTTCATGAGTATTTTCAACTATAATCCAATTTTCCATAGGAACTCTGATTTCTTTTTTTGATTTGTAATTTATTTTTTTTCTTTTTCCCTGTGTCATATGACCAATATAAGTTGGGTTTATTAACAGCTCTTCAATAGTTCTAGGGCACCATAAGGAGTACGCTGATGATTTAACACCACGATGCAAATTTGCATAAATACTAGGAGTTGGAATTTTTTCTTGAGAAAAAATATTAGCTATTTGTAAAGGACTATATCCTTGCAAACTTAAATTAAACATTTTAACAACAATGTGTCTAACATTTTCATCAACTATTAACTTGTGTTTATCGTTAGGGTCCCTTTTATATCCATAAATCCCTTTCCATCCTAAATATTTACCATCTTCTTTTTTGGAAGTTATAATTCTTCTAACTTTTTTAGAAGCATCTTTTAAATATAAATCATTAAAAACAAGTTTAAACTGGAGAAAATCCAATCCTGGAGTTTCATATAGCGTATCTATATCATCATCTAATGCAATATATCTTATGTTTTTTTCTGGGAATTCTCTTTCTATTAATTGTCCCATATAGATATAGTCTCTTCCCATCCTTGATAAATCTTTGGTAATAATTGTATCAATTTTTTTATTATTAATATCATGCATTAATCTTTTCCAATCAGGTCTATCAAAATTAGAACCGCTATATCCATCATCAATATATTGATCTATATAAACTAGGTTTTCACTTGTTGATTTTAAAAATTTTAATAGTAAATCTCTTTGATTTGTTATACTATGACTTTCGACATTATCTCCGTCATCTCTAGATAATCTTAAATATATTCCTACTTTATACATATTTCTTTTTTCCATATTCATCTTTCTCTATAATTAAATATATAAATTAACTTTCTAGTTGGAATATGCCTGCTTCTAAGTAATAATCCATAGCATAATTTGTCATAATTTCTTGTATGGTTTGGCCATTTTTATTAAAAATTGTAATTATATTCAAAAGTATCACCATTTTATTTTATGAATGATAACTATGAATAATGAATATCTATATAAAAGTTAATTAAATTATTAGTTAGTTAAGTTTATAAATAATAAGGATTTTAATATAGCTTATTATTTGATATTAAAAAAATCGTTTTTCTAGCAGTTCCGCTAAAAAGACGATTATTAATATTTTTTAATTATATATATTATGATTTATACAAATATTTAAATTTATGAATATTTAAAATTTTATCAGACTTGTTATACATCATTACATAAATATCATAGTAGCCAGTTTTATCTGGTGTAGTGTTGTATTGATTTGTCGTTAAATTATAGATAGAAAAATAATCATAATCATTCACTGAAATTTGTGATGGAATTAGTATATTTAATTCAGATTTTATATCTTTTCCTAAAAACCAATTATCGCTATTTTCTATGCTATTTACTAACTCTTTTTCATCAACGTGGTCATAATAAGCAGTGATAATAGCATAATCTGTCTTATCATCATCAAACGAAATCCCCCACTTCATAATTTCTAGTTTTCCGTCTACTGGAAGGCTAGCATCTATTATGTTTTCATATTCTTTTATTTTACTATATTCAACCTCATTCGATGGTATTAATAGATAAAAAGCTCCATAAATTAGCATTAGGATGGCTATTATAAATCCGCTAATAATATTTTTATCACAATCAAATCCAGCTTTTTTTAACTTAAAACCTAAAATAATTGACAATATAGGTATTACTAACCAACACCAAATCACCCATACATTTTTGTCATAGCTATGCATATTATTGTGAGTTATGTTATTTAAAAATTCCCAAGAATTAAGAGAACATATCAAACTTATTATTGTCAAAACAAATAAAAGTGCCATAGCCTTTTTTATAAAGCTTGAATTATTATATTTTTTAACGCCTTCAAATTTTGAATTATCACCCAAGCAGTTATTTGTGACTTTAATTTTTTCTCTAATAAAATTTATTAATTCTAATTCGCATTGATTTTTTTGAATTATAGTAATTAAATGAGTGATTTTATGATAAAAATAGAAGTTGGTATCACTTTCCACACATTTTGAAATATCAGCATAATAAATCTTGTGTGTGACATTTTCACCTTGCCTTATTAAATAGGCATCATAAAACTCGATATGTAATTCTGTATCTCTTTTTTCCTTATTTATTCGGTTAAATGACTTTTCTGCAAAATGTTCATTTGTAAGCTTAAAAAATATCATTAAGAATATCTGAAATACTATGAAAAAGATTATTGCATTAATAATACTTTTATGCATAAGTAAATTCATAATTGAAAATATGAAATTTACAAATGTTAAGGCTCTTATGTTAGCCCAATATACTTGAGGAAAATATTTAACCATTTTCCTACATTCATAAGCATCAATTATACTGTCACATTCATAAATACATTTATTTTTCTTTTTATTCTTTTTTGATGAGGTTTCTTTTTGCTCTTTTAGCTTTAATGATTCCTTTTTTTCTTCTGGTTTTATTATTACTATAGCATCATTTTTAGTTAGACATTGGGTTGCTGGTACTACAACAGATTTTGGTTTCCTTATTTTGTTAAATATAAATTTTATAACACTAGAAATTGTAAACCATAATGATACTAAAAACGAATCCATTATTATCAAATCACCCCAAGTTAAAGGGTCTGTTGAATTATCTTCTGAAAACTTAGCAATTATCGATATTACTATCCAAATAGCTGTTGGTACCCAAAATAAAATTAAGAAAAAAGATGAGCTATTCT
This sequence comes from uncultured Bacilli bacterium, assembly GCA_947631475.1. Taxonomy (GTDB): domain Bacteria; phylum Bacillota_I; class Bacilli_A; order RF39; family UBA660; genus Coprovivens. The sequence goes on from CANRLI010000017.1 coordinate 18,917, forward strand.
TGGACTTTTTGTAATTTGTTTCATTCATTTACTATCACCCCATAAAAATTAAAGGTATGAACGAGATACTAATTCATGCAGTTCTAATATATGAAAATATGTATTATAAGTATTATAGTTCTTTAATACATCTAATTTACCAAAAGTGAAAGCTGGGTTATAGGTATTATATTCTTCTTCACTAATTTCTATAGTATAATCTTTGATATTATCATTTTCATATTGATAAGGAAGTTGGTATGTAATTGTCTTGTAATACTTAACTGTCTCTGTCCTGTCGCCTAGCACATCAATTTTAGCAAAAGCAAAGCATGGCAAAAAAAGTGCGACCAATAAAATTATCTTTTTTTTCATAAAA